>NZ_JBNHIC010000017.1:0-82447 GCF_059092905.1 Arthrobacter sp. B0427-1-12
CCCCCCCCCCCCCCCCCCCCCCCCCCCCCCCGCCGCGTTAACGGCGTGATGGTCAGTCGAGTCCCCGGCACTTCCGCAGCAGGCGGTTGAAGATGCCGGCGCCGTCGTCGCTGATGCCGTCATGGTGGAAGTCGGCCGTCTCCCAGACCTGCAGGCCCTTGACCATGGCCGCTGTCTCCAGGGACAGGGTGCGGTCCACGTAGATATCGTCGCGGTAGACGGCAGCGGCCACGGGGACGGCGTTGCGGATCAGCCGGTCACGGTCGTACAGCGGCGGCCAGTCCGCCTTGGCTGCGAGCAGTTCCGCGGTCTCCTTCAGTGGCCGCAGCGCCGGATCTTCGTCGAAATACCAGGGGTAGATCATCTCGCCCGTGAACAGCGGCTCTTCAGCCTCCGGCAGGAAGTCCGGCCGGGACAGCAGCACCCGGGCTGCAGCCCAGTTGGAGGCTTCGCCCTGGCAGTAGATGGATTCATGCAGCACGGCATATAACGGGTTCGCTGCCCGGCTGACAAGCCCGCCGAGCTGCTGCAGGAACGTATCCGAGAGCCGTGGTCCGTCGGCTGTGGGCAGGAAAGCGTCCTCCAGCAGGTAGTGCAGTCCGTCGAAACGGGTATTGCCGCCGAGGAAGGAACCGGCCATCTGGAAGCGCCGGACCGTCAGCCGTTCGCCGGTGGGCAGGTATTCGGGAACCGTTTCCAGGTGCCGCGCGATCCGGGTGGCAAGGCCGCGGTCCTGGGGGTACTTGGCGAAGTACTCCGCGTTGCGCTCGGCCACCCGTTGGAAGGTCATTTCGTAGACCCGGTCCGGGTGGCCCGCGAGCGGCGCGAGCCCACCGGTAATCAGGACTTCCCTGAGGCCGTCCGGCGCGAAGGACAGGTAGGTCAGCGCGCAGAAGCCGCCAAAGCTCTGGCCGAAGATGCTCCACGGCCCGCCGACGAGGGTCTTCCGAATCAGCTCCGCGTCCGCAACGATCGAGTCGGCCCGGAACAGGGACAGGTAGGCGGCCTGCGTCCGGGCGTCTCCGCGCGCGGGCAGGGTCTGCCGGTTGACCGGCGTCGACAGACCGGTGCCGCGCTGGTCCAGCATCAGGATCCGGAAGTTCCGGGCGGCGGCTTTCATCCAGCCGTTCAATGACATGGCACGGGTGCCGCGTCCTCCCGGACCGCCCTGCAGGAACAGCAGCCATGGAAGGTCGGCAACGGTTTCCGGGGCATGGTCGAGCGAGACATACTCGCGGGCGAAGAGATCTATCGTTTCCCCGTCCGGCCTGCTGTGGTCCAGCGGCGCACTGAACCGGTGCTCCACCGCCCGCAGCCCGCGCAGCTCATAGGCCGGACCGGCGACGTGGTCTGCGGAGCGGCCGGCCGAAGGCGTCACTGCGCGGCCCTGGCGCCTACGGCATCGGCCTGGTCCACCGGCCCGCCGAAGGCGGCGAGGGCCTCGCCGGTCAGCCGGTACGTCGTCCACTCGTCCTGCGGTCCGGCGCCGAGGCTCCGGTAGAACTTGATGGACGGCTCGTTCCAGTTCAGCACGCTCCATTCCACCCGGGCATAGCCCCGTTCCACTGCAATCTGCGCCAGGGTCCGCAGCAGGTGCTTGCCCAGGCCCGCGCCGCGCATGTGCGGACGGACGTAGAGGTCCTCCAGGTAGATGCCGTGCACGCCTTCCCACGTCGAGTAGTTCAGGAACCACAGCGCGAAGCCCTGGACCTCGCCGTACCGTTCGCCGACGTGGGCGAAGACAGCGGGGTTCTCGCCGAAGAGCGTCCGGTGCAGCTGCTCCTCGGTGGTCTTGACCGCGTTCGGCTCTTTCTCATAGATCGCGAGGTCATGGATGAACTGGAGGATCGTGGGGACGTCGTCGGGACGGGCGGGACGAATGTGGTTCATGATTCGAGCTTAGGACAGATCGGTGCCGACGCCCGTCACGCGGACAACGGCGCTGCCGGCCTGGTTCGATTCGTCCAGATCAACCACTGCGCTGATGCCCCAGTCATGGTTTCCGGCCGGGTCGTCGAAGATCTGCCGGACCTTCCATTGTGCCAGGCCCTCCTCGATGACCAGGTACTGCGGCCCGCGGGCATCCGGGCCGGTGCCCAGATCATCGTGCTCATCGAAGTAGGCATCCATGGCCGCACCCCAGCGCTCCACGGTCCAGCCGGAAGCGGAATCGAGCTCGCCCAGGACGTCTTCCTTCTCCGCTTCGAACAGCTCCACCCGGCGGAACATCTCATTGCGGACCATGACCCGGAAGGCCCGGATATTGTCCGTCAGCTTCGGCGGCGCCTTGGTCAGCACGGATTCGGCAGCGTGTTCGGCGGCCAGATCGGCAGCGCCGGCCCCGGCGGCCAGCTCCTCCCATTCGTCCAGCAGGCTCGAATCCACCTGGCGGACCAGCTCGCCGAGCCAGGCGATGATGTCTTCCAGATCCTCGCGCAGCGCCTCCGGCGGGACCGTCTGCCGCAGTGCCTTGTACGCATCCGCCAGATAGCGCAGCACGATGCCTTCGGACCGGGCCAGGCTGTAGAACTGGACGAATTCGCCGAAGTCCATCGCGCGTTCGTACATGTCCCGCACCACCGACTTGGGCGAGAGATCGAAGTCGCCCAGCCATGGAGCGCCCTTGCGGTAGACCTCGAAGGACTGGAACAGCAGGTCGGCCAGCGGCCGCGGATAGCTGACCTCCTCCAGCTGGGCCATGCGTTCCTCGTATTCGATGCCGTCCGCCTTCATGGCCGCCACCGCCTCGCCGCGGGCCTTCGATTCCTGGGCGGAGAGGATCTGCCGGGGCTTCTCCAAGGTGGCCTCGATGGCGGACACCACGTCGAGCGCGTAGCTGCCGGCTTCCGGATCGAGCAGCTCCAGGCTGGCCAGGGCGAAGGGGGAGAGCGGCTGGTTCAGGGCGAAGTTGGCCTGCAGATGGACCATCAGGCGGATGGTCCGGCCGGTGGCGTCCGGTTCCGGCAGCCGCTCCACAATGCCGGCGGTCAGCAGTTCGCGGTAGATCCCCAGCGCGCGCTTCATCAGCCGCAGCTGCGTCGCCCGCGGCTCATGGTTTTCCGTCAGCAGCCGCCGGGCGGCGGTGAACGGGTCGCCGGGCCGTTCCAGCAGGTTCAGCAGCATGGCGTGGGTCACTGTGAAGCTGGAGGTCAGCGGCTCCGGCGCACTCTCCACCAGCTTCTGGAAGGTCGCTTCACCCCAGGAGACAAAACCGGTCGGCGGTTTCTTCTTGACGACCTGCCGCAGTTTCTTCTGGTCGTCGCCGAATTTGGCGACGGCCTTCGCCATCGCCTTGGCGTTCTCCACCACATGTTCGGGGGCCTGTACGACGACGGTCCCTGCCGTGTCGTAGCCGGCGCGCCCGGCCCGCCCGGCGATCTGGTGGAATTCGCGGGCGTTGAGCAGACGGGTGCGCACGCCGTCGTACTTGCTCAGGGCAGTCAGCAGCACGGTGCGGATGGGCACATTGATACCCACCCCCAGCGTGTCCGTACCGCAGATGACCTTCAGCAGCCCGGCCTGGGCCAGCTGCTCCACCAGCCGGCGGTACTTGGGCAGCATGCCGGCGTGGTGCACGCCGATGCCGTGGCGGACCAGGCGGTTCAGCGTTTTTCCGAACCCCGGAGCGAAGCGGAAGCCGGCAATCAGCTCGGCGATGCGGTCCTTTTCCTCGCGGGTGCACACATTGATGCTCATCAGGTTCTGGGCCCGTTCGATGGCCTCCGCCTGGCTGAAATGGACCACGTAAACGGGGACCTGCCGGGTGCTGAGCAGCTCTTCCAGCGATTCCTGGACCGGCGTCTGCACGTAGTAGTAATGCAGCGGGATGGGCCGCTCCGCCGAACTGACCGTGGTGGTGCCGCGGCCGGTGCGTTCGGTGAGTTCGTCCTCGAACCGGGACACGTCGCCGAGGGTGGCGGACATGAGCAGGAACTGGGCCTGCGGCAGCTCCAGCAGCGGCACCTGCCAGGCCCAGCCGCGCTGCGGATCGGAGTAGTAGTGGAATTCGTCCATGATGACCACGCCCAGCTCCGCCGCGGAGCCCTCGCGGAGCGCGATATTGGCCAGGATTTCCGCCGTGCAGCAGATGATGGGCGCGTCTTGGTTCACGGCGGAATCGCCGGTGACCATGCCCACGTTCTCCGCGCCGAAGACGTCGCACAGGGCGAAGAACTTTTCCGAGACCAGGGCCTTGATCGGCGCGGTGTAGTAGCTGCGCTCGCCCCGTCCCATGGCGTGGAAATGCGCGGCGATGGCCACCATGGACTTGCCCGACCCGGTGGGCGTGGCGAGGATGACGTTGCTGCCGCTGACGAGCTCCATCACCGCCTCATCCTGCGCGGGGTACAGCTGCATGCCGCGGCCCTCCACCCACTCGACGAAGCCGGTGTAGACGTCGTCGGGGTTGACCGGTGCGGATGGGGCCGTGGCAGGGGACGCGGTAGCGGGAAGCAGCTCAAGAAGTTTCATTACTCATCAAGGGTAGCCGCAGGCACCGACATTCCCGCGGCCCGGGACTAGGCTGGGCAGCAGGAAGGAGCCCTCCATGGAAGCATTTGCCGAAATGCCCGACGACTGGCAGCACGCCCTGCTGGTCATGGCCCACCCGGACGACGCCGAATACGGCGTCGCTGCCGCCGTCGCGCACTGGACCGCCGGGGGCAAGGACGTGGCCTACCTGCTGGCGACCCGGGGCGAGGCCGGCATCGCCGGACTGCCCCCGGCCGAAGCGGCCCACATCCGTGAAGCGGAACAGCGCCGTGCCTGCGCGCACGTCGGAGTCAGGGAGGTGGAGTTCCTCGGCTGGCCGGACGGCCGCCTGGAGAACACACTGGGCCTGCGCCGGGACATCGCGCGCGCCATCCGGCGCCGGCGCCCCGACGGCATCATCACCCTCAACTTCGCTGATACCTGGGGGCCGGGCCAGTGGAACTCCGCGGACCACCGGCAGCTGGGCCGCGCGGTCATGGACGCGGTGGCCGATGCGGCGAATAACTGGATCTTCCCCGAACTGGCCGCCGAAGGCCTGGCGCCGCACGCGGGCGTGAGCTGGGTGGCCGTCGACTCTATGCAGCCCACGCACTGGGTGCAGGTCGACGGCGGCAGCATCGGCCGCGCTGTGCGCTCGCTGGCGGAGCACCGCCGGTATCTGGCAGCGCTGAGCGCCGATCCGGTCGAGGACCAGGCCCGGCGGCAGGTCGAGCTGGTGACCGGCGGCCCGGAGGCCGCCGTGCGGCGGGTGGGGTTCGAACTGTACCGGTTCTGAGCATCGGTTCCGCCGGCGGGCCTACAGCCTGGCGATGGTCTCGATATCCTCCAGGAACTCCTGGGCGACTTCCTCGGACACCGTGGTCCGGGTCGTGGCAATCGCTTCCAGGTAGTCCGCCGTCGACGGACCCTTGGCGCCGTTGGACTTTTCCGGCTGGTACAGGGCGAGCTCCAGGGCGCTCTGGGAGGCCTTGCGCGCCGCATATTCGATGTCCGCGGGGGAGAAGCCGGCAGTCTTGCCCACCAGCAGGTCGAGCTGGACATCCTGGGCAACGGCGTCGGGAACGTAGCGCTGCCAGATGGCAAAGCGCGCCGCTTCGTCCGGCAAACCGATGGGAATGACGTAGTCGAACCGCCCATGGCGCAGGAAGGCTGAATCCAGGGCACGGATGAAATTGGTGGCGCAGACCAGCAGGCGGCCCGGCTGCTCGCGGAAGGCCGGGATGATCTTGAGCAGCTCGTTGGTGACGCCCTGCAGCGGAGACGGCGGCTCGCCCTGGCGCTGGGCGGCGATTTCCTCGACTTCATCGATGAAGACGACGGCGTGCTCCAGCTCCGCAATGTCCAGGAACGTTTGGCGCAGCGCACCGGCCAGGCCCTTCGGATCCGAGGCCAGCCGTGAGGGGAAGACCTCCACGAAGGGCCACTCCAGCCGGGAGGCGATGGCCTTGGCGAAGGTGGTCTTGCCGGTCCCGGGCGGGCCGAAAAGGACAACGGCGCGCGGGGCTACGACGCCGTACTGTTCCGCCAGCTCCGGCTCGGCCAGCGGGAGGACGAGCCTGCGCTCCAGCAGCTCCTTTTCCCGCTGCATGCCGCCGACTGCATTCCACAGGTCACGCGGCAGGACCCGGCCGCCGAGCTCGCTCAGCGCCCCCAGTTCCTGCCGCTGCACCGGGATGTGCCGCTCGAAATAGCGCAGGTTCTTTTTGATCGCGAAACCGCGGTTGAGGAACGCTTCCACCCGGGTCTCGGTTTCCGGCATCAGGGCGGAGAGCTTGGTCAGTCCGTGCTGCGCCATCCGGTTTTCGACGGCGGCGAGCAGCGCCGTGCCGATGCCGCGGCCCCGCCACGGCATGGCGGTGGCCAGGAAAACGATCCAGCCCTGGTCATGGGCAGCCCGCCCGACGGCGGCACCGATCACCTCGTCGCCGTGGACCGCGACCACAGCGTGGTCCTTCTGGCAGGACGCCAGGACCTCGGACAGCGCGTAGACCGGTTCGACGCCTGCTGCCTTCAGGGTCTCCCACAGGTGCAGGATCCCGTCCATGTCCTCCGAATGGAAATCCCTGATCCGCCAGCCGGTCATCCGCCGTCCCCTCGTTGCCATGGTTCTGCTTGAACTTCGCATGCATCATGGCACAAGCGGACCGGGGCGACGGAATATGACGGACTCAGGACCCGGTTTCCTCGGCCAGGAAGGCGACCAGATCCGCCAGTTCCTTGTCCCAGCCCTCGCAGTTGTTCTGCAGGTCCCGCCGAAGTTCCTCGTTCGATTCGGTGAGTTCCTCCCAGCCCGTCTCCGAAACGGTCAGCCGGGTGCCGCCGTCGTAATCCTCCAGTTCGAAGGTGACCAGCGTCGAGTTGCCTTCCGCCACGGCCGTGTCCGGGGGATTGGCCCAGCGGTAGCTGAAGCGCCGCGCTTCTTCCACCGCCGAAACGACGGCATGGAAGGTGCCGTACTCCGCCCACGTGAATGTCGCTGCGCCGTCGGGACGGAGCTCCAGGGCGACCTCATCCGAGAACCACTCGGCAAGGTGCTCGGCGTCGGTCAGCGCATCCCAGACCATGCTGCGGCGCGCCGGGATGTCCACGGTTCGGTTGATGGCCAGTTCGCTGGGCATGGTCTGCTCGATTCCACTGAGGCCGGATGAAAACCACGTGCGCTTTAGTCCAACTGCACTTTAATGGTTGAGCGAAACCATGCCCCGCGCAATGCTGGGGGCGTGAAATGGGATCCCCGGAAATACATTGAGTTCGCGGACCACCGAAACCGCCCGTTTTTCGACCTGACCGGCCGCATCGCTGCGGAGGCCCCGCGGATCGTGGCCGACCTGGGCAGCGGGGCGGGAAACCTCACCGCGGTCCTGGCCGCGCGGTGGCCGGGGGCGCAGGTGCTGGGGCTGGATTCCTCGCCGGACATGGCCGCACGTGCGCGGGCTGACCATGAGGCGCCGAACCTCCGGTTCGAAACCGGAGACATTTCCGGCTGGGAGCCCTCCGCCGGCGTCGACGTGGTGGTCTCCAATGCCGCCCTGCAGTGGGTTCCGGGACACCGGGACCTGATGCGCCGCTGGCTCCGGCTGCTGCCGTCCGGCGCGTGGCTGGCCGTCCAGGTACCGGGCAATTTCAGGTCCCCGTCGCACGTGCTGATGCGGGAGCTGGCGGAATCGGACCGGTGGAGGGACCGGCTGGCCGGCGTCCTCAGGCACGCCGGCGCGGTGGGTGACCCCGCTGACTACCTGCGGCTGCTGCTGGACGCCGGCTGCGCGGCGGAGGCATGGGAAACGACGTATCTGCACCAGCTGTCCGGTCCGGATCCGGTGCTCGAATGGGTGCGGGGAACGGGGCTGCGTCCGGTCCTTGAGGCCCTGGCTCCGGACGAGGCCGCCGAGTTCGAGGGCGCGTACCGGAAGGCGCTACAGGAAGCCTATCCCGCCACGGAACACGGGACGGTCTTCCCGTTCCGCCGCATCTTCTGCGTCGGCCGCAAACTGTAGCGCTGCTACCAGCCCCGTGCCTTCCACTCGGACAGGTGCGGGCGCTCGGCGCCGAGCGTGGTGCCCTTGCCGTGCCCGGGATGGACGATCGTGTCGTCGGGCAGCTGGTTGAAGACCCGTTCCACCACATCGTTGAACAGTGATGCGAAGCGCTCTGGATCCTTCTGCGTGTTACCGACGCCGCCCGGGAAGAGGGAATCGCCCGTGAACAGGTGGGCGGGGCCATGGGGGTCCCGGTAGAGAAAGGCAACCGAGCCCGGTGTGTGGCCGCGCAGCTTGATGACCTCCAGCGAGAAGCCATCAAAGTCGGCCTGGTTGCCCTGCTCCAGCAGGACATCGGTCCGTACCTCGATGTTGGGTGCATCTTCCGAGCCGGCTGCTGTCTTGGCCCCGGTATAGGCCACGATTTCCGGCAGCGCCCGGACATGGTCCCAATGGCTGTGGGTCGTGGCCACGAACAGGACCTGGGTTTCCGCTGCGGCATCGGCCCGGCTGGCATCGAGCATTTCCTTGATGGCCCCGGCGTCGTCCGCGGCGTCGATGAGCACCTGGTTCCCGGACTTCTTGGCTGTCAAGAGGTACACATTGTTGTCCATCTCGCTGACGGAAATGCTGCGGATGGTGATCTCGGGGAGGTCAATCATGCTGCCAGTCTAACCATCGCCCGGATGAACCATCCCCGTCTGGGGACGGCTCAGCGGGAACAGGCCTCCGGTGCCCCGTTTGTGCCGGCAGCTGCGTTTGTACCGGCGCTTGCACTACGCCGATAATGCGTCCATGCTGGCACCATGACGAATGCCTTTGACTGGCTGACCGTCGACCCAGCAAGTGCCGTCCCGCCTTATGAACAGCTGCGGCAGTCCGTAGCAGCGGCAGTTGCCGAAGGCCGGTTGGTGGCCGGTACCAAACTTCCAACGGTCCGGGCCCTGGCCGCCCAGCTGGGCCTGGCCGTCAACACGGTGGCCAAAGCCTACCGCGAGCTCGAGCAGGCTGGCGTGGTCCAGACCAAATCCCGCGCCGGGACCGTGGTGTCCGCCGCAGGTGACCAGGCCCGGGCGAAGGTGGCCGAGGCCGCCAGGATCTACGCCAATGTGGTGCGGGCCAACGGATTCACCGACGACGACGCGCTCCGGTATGTGCAGGCGGCGCTGGAGGCAAAGTAGGCCGCGGCACCTGGTCTGAATGTGTCTTCGAAGAAGTTTTCGACTAAAGTGGGGACGTGCCTAAAGCTTCTTCAATGACCACCTCCACGGCTGATTCCCTCGAGGCCGCAGAACCCGGGCAGGCGGAAGCGGCCGTCCGGGACACCGTTCGGCGGGAGGTTCCGCGCCCCGGTCCTGCCCGGGCAGACCTTTCCCGGCCGGACCTTTCCCGGCTGATCGTCAAGGGTGCCCGCGAGCACAACCTGCGCAATGTGGACCTTGACCTTCCGCGCGATGCAATGATCGTGTTCACGGGCCTGTCCGGTTCCGGCAAGTCGTCCCTGGCCTTCGACACGATCTTCGCCGAGGGCCAGCGCCGCTACGTGGAGTCCCTCTCCGCCTATGCGCGCCAGTTCCTGGGCCAGGTGGACAAGCCGGATGTGGACTTTATCGAGGGCCTGTCGCCTGCCGTGTCGATCGACCAGAAGTCCACCAGCAAGAACCCGCGCTCCACAGTGGGCACCATCACCGAAATCTACGACTACATGCGCCTGCTCTGGGCGCGCATCGGCCGCCCGCACTGCCCGGTATGCAGTGAGCCAGTGACCCGGCAGACGCCGCAGCAGATCGTGGACCAACTGCTGGAGCTCGACGCCGGCACCCGGTTCCAGGTGCTGGCGCCGGTGGTGCGCGGGCGCAAGGGCGAATTCGTGGACCTGTTCAAGGAGCTGACGGCCAAGGGCTACTCCCGGGCCAGGGTCGACGGTGACCTGGTGCAGCTGGCTGAGCCGCCGAAGCTGGGCAAGCAGTACAAGCACACCATCGAGGTGGTGGTGGACCGGCTGGTGGTCAAGGACGGCATCCGCCAGCGGCTGGCCGATTCGGTGGAGACGGCGCTGGGGCTGGCCGAGGGCCGGGTGCTGGTTGACTTCGTGGATCTTGCGGCCGATGATCCCGGGCGGACCCGTGCTTTTTCCGAGAATCTGGCCTGCCCGAATGAGCATCCACTGGCCATCGATGAGCTCGAGCCCCGGTCCTTCTCCTTCAACAACCCGTTCGGTGCCTGCCCTGCCTGTACCGGCATCGGCACCAAACTCGAGGTTGATGAGGAGTTGGTCGTTCCGGATCCGGACCTTTCCCTGGCCGAAGGGGCCATTGCTCCGTGGGCCTTGGGCAAGGCCACCCTGGAGTACTGGAACCGGCTGCTGGAAGGCCTGTCCCACGAACTCGACTTCTCCATGGATGTACCGTGGCGGGACCTGCCCTCCCGGGCCCGGAAAGCCGCCCTGTACGGCAAGGACTACAAGGTGGTGGTCCAGTACCGGAACCGGTTCGGCCGGGAGCGCAAGTACACCACCGGTTTCGAGGGCGCGGTGCAGTACATCCACCGCAAGCACCTGGAAACCGAATCGGAGCATGCGCGGGACCGCTATGCGGAATACATGCGGGAGATTCCGTGCACGGAGTGCGGCGGCGCCCGGCTGAATCCGGCGTCGCTGTCCGTGCTGGTCAACGGCAAGTCCATTGCGGAAGTGAGCGCCCTGCCGTTGCGCGAGTGCGCCGAATTCCTGGACACCCTGGACCTGGCCCCCCGTGAAGTGCAGATCGCCGCCCAGGTCCTGAAGGAAATCCAGGCCCGGCTGACGTTCCTGCTGGATGTCGGGCTGGAATACCTGAACCTGGAACGTGCGGCCGGGACCCTGTCCGGCGGCGAGGCGCAGCGCATCCGGCTGGCCACGCAGATCGGTTCCGGCCTGGTCGGGGTGCTCTATGTGCTGGACGAGCCGTCCATCGGCCTGCATCAGCGGGACAACCGCCGCCTGATCGAGACGCTGACCCGCCTGCGGGACCTGGGCAACACCCTGATCGTCGTCGAACACGACGAGGACACCATCCATGAAGCGGACTGGATCGTCGACGTCGGTCCGGGGGCCGGGGAACACGGGGGACAGGTGGTCCATTCGGGGCCGCTCGCCGGACTGCTGGAGAACCATGAATCCCTGACCGGCAACTACCTGGCAGGCCGGAAGTCGATCGAGGTCCCCGCCAAGCGCCGCAAGTATGACAAGGGTCGCCAGATCAAGGTGGTCGGGGCGCGCGAGAACAACCTGCAGTCCGTCGACGTGTCCTTCCCGCTGGGCCTGCTGACCGCCGTCACCGGCGTCAGCGGTTCCGGCAAATCCACGCTGGTCAATGACATCCTGTACAAGGTACTGGCCAACAAGCTCAACGGCGCCAAGCAGGTGGCCGGCCGGCACACCCGGATCGAGGGCCTGGAGCATCTGGACAAGGTGATCCACGTGGACCAAAGCCCCATCGGCCGCACGCCGCGGTCCAATCCGGCCACCTATACCGGCGTGTTCGACCACATCCGCAAGCTCTTTGCCGAGACGAACGAGGCCAAGGTCCGGGGCTACCAGGCCGGGCGCTTCTCCTTCAATGTCAAGGGCGGCCGGTGCGAGTCCTGCTCGGGCGACGGCACGCTGAAGATCGAGATGAACTTCCTCCCGGATGTATATGTTCCGTGCGAGATATGCCACGGGGCCCGGTACAACCGCGAAACCCTGGAGGTCCACTACAAGGGCAAGACCATCGCGGACGTGCTGAACATGCCGATCGAGGAAGCGGCGGAGTTCTTCGCGGCCTTCACGCCGATCGCCCGGCACCTGAACACCCTGGTGGATGTGGGGCTGGGGTATGTGCGGCTGGGCCAGCCCGCCACGACCCTCTCCGGCGGCGAGGCCCAGCGTGTCAAGCTGGCCAGCGAGCTGCAGAAGCGCTCCAACGGACGAAGCATCTATGTGCTGGACGAGCCGACCACCGGCCTGCACTTCGAAGACATCCGCAAGCTGCTGATGGTCATCCAGGGGCTGGTGGACAAGGGCAATACCGTGATCACCATCGAGCACAACCTGGACGTCATCAAGAGCGCGGACTGGGTGATCGACCTGGGTCCCGACGGCGGTTCGGGCGGCGGCCAGGTGATCGCAACCGGTGTACCGGAGAAGGTCGCGCAGTCGGAACAGAGCCACACGGGCCGTTTCCTTGCCGAAATCTTCGGGAAATAGGACGCATATTCCTGCACCGGAATGCGATTTTTCCGCCATGCCGGGAGCATGAGAAACTTGCCCGGTGAATAATTCAATGCCGCTGGTGCTTTTCGATCTCGACGGGACCCTCGTGGACCCGGCCGGCGGTATTACCGAAGGCATCCGCCATGGCCTGGAGACCACCGGTGTGCCGGTGCCCGGTCAAGCGGTGCTCGACTGCATGGTCGGGCCGCCCCTCGCGGTGGGACTGGCATCGGTCCCCGGTGTCCATGCGGGAAACCTGCCGGAGATCATCGGGGCCTACCGGGGCTGGTACCGGCGGGAGGGCATGTCCCGCAGCCGCGTCTATCCCGGCATGCGCGGAGTGCTCGAATCCCTTGGAGACAGCGGCTTCGAACTGGCCGTCGCCACCCAGAAGCCGCAGGGCCTGGCGGAACAGCTGCTGGACCTCCATGAATTGTCAGGCGCCTTCGCCGCCGTCTGCGGTTCCCCGGACCAGGAAGTGCCCGGCGCTTCAGGGCGCGGACGGCTGGAACGGCACCAGCTGCAGCAAGGCAAGACGCCCATCATCGCCCGCGCACTGCAGCGGCTGAACCGTGAGCCGGAGTCTGCGGTCATGGTGGGGGACCGGAGGCACGATGTTGACGGCGCCCACGCCAACGGCGTGCCCTGCATCGGGATCAGCTGGGGATTCGCCGCCGACGGCGAGCTGGCGGCGGCCGGCGCCTCCGCCGTCGTCGATACGGCCGGCGAGCTGGAGCTGGAAATCCGGCAGCGGTTCAGCCTGGACGGAAGGGAGGCGGCGCTCCATGGGTGTGTATGACCTGACACGCTCCAGCATCCGCGGCCTGCTGGCCGGCGCCTTCCGGCCCACCGTCACCGGGCTGGAGCACGTCCCCCCGGAGGGACCGATCATCGTGGCGTCGAACCACCTGTCGTTCCTGGACAGCGTGATCATCCAGGCCCTGATGCCCCGCAGCGTCGCCTTCTTCGCCAAGGCCGAATACTTCAACACCAAAGGCATTAACGGCGCCCTCATGCGCTGGTTCTTCACCAGCGTGGGCTCCATTCCGGTCGAACGCGGCCAGCAGGCCGCCAGCGTGGCCGCGCTGAAGACGCTGCTGGACATTCTGGAGCAGGACGGCGGCGTCGGGATCTATCCGGAAGGGACGCGGTCCCGCGACGGCCTGCTGTACCGGGGACGGACGGGGGTGGGCTGGCTGGCCCTGACCACCGGAGCCCCGGTTGTTCCGGTCGGCCTGATCGGCACCGAAAAGCTGCAGCCCGTGGACAAGAAGTGGATCAAACCCAGGCACTTCACCATGAACGTCGGTGCGCCGCTGTACTTCGACAAGCTGGGCCCGGAGCATGCGCTTCCGGCGCGGCGCGCCGTGACGGACAATGTCATGGACGCCATCGCGGAATTGTCAGGGCAGGAGCGGTCCGCGAGCTACAACAAAACGCCCTCCGTGGAGTGAGCCGCGAACGTAGGATGTTGTAGTGGCAAATCCAGCAAGTTACCGCCCGCGGACCGGGGAGATCCCCACCACTCCCGGTGTCTACCGCTTCCGGGACGAGCACGGGCGGGTCATCTATGTGGGCAAGGCCAAGAACCTGCGCTCCAGGCTCAACTCCTATTTCGCGAATCCGCAGTCGCTGCTGCCCAAGACCCATGCGATGGTCCATACCGCGGCGAGCGTGGAGTGGACCATGGTCGGCAGCGAACTTGAGGCCCTGCAGCTGGAATACACGTGGATCAAGGAATTCAATCCGCGTTTCAACATCGCCTTCCGCGACGACAAGTCCTACCCGTACCTGGCCGTGACGATGGGGGAGAAGGTCCCGCGCGTCCAGGTCATGCGCGGGGACCGGAGGAAGGGGACGCGCTACTTCGGCCCGTACAGCCAGGCGTGGGCCATCCGCGACACGGTGGACACGATGCTTCGGGTGTTCCCCATCCGGTCCTGTTCCGCCGGCGTCTTCAAGCGGGCGCAGAGCACCGGCCGTCCGTGCCTGCTGGGGTACATCGACAAGTGCTCCGCACCCTGCGTCGGCCGAATCTCGGAGGAGGATCACCGCGCGCTGGCCGAGGAGTTCTGCGCTTTCATGAACGGGGAGGCCAAGCGGTTCATCTCCAAGCTGGAGCGTGACATGGCCGCGGCCGTCGCGGAACTGGACTACGAGACCGCCGCCCGGCTGCGTGACGATATCGCCGCCCTGCGCAAGGTCTTTGAACGCAATGCCGTAGTGCTGAGCGAGGATACGGACGCGGATGTCTTCGCCCTCATGGAGGACGAGCTCGAGGCCGCGGTGCAGGTCTTCCACGTGCGCGGCGGACGGATCCGCGGCCAGCGGGGCTGGGTCGTGGAAAAGGTCGAGGATACGGGCACCGAAGAGCTGGTCGAGCACCTGATCCAGCAGGTCTACGGCGACTCGGATGCCGACAGCAACCGGATTCCGCGGGAAATCCTGGTGCCGGCCATGCCCAGCAACAGTGAGCAGCTGGCCGAGTGGCTGCGCGGCCTGCGCGGCGCGCGGGTCACGATCCGGGTGCCCCAGCGCGGGGACAAGGCAGCGCTGCTGCAGACCGTGGCACAGAACGCGGAACAGGCCCTGAAGCTGCACAAGACCCGACGGGCCGGAGACATCACCACCCGTTCCGCGGCCCTCAAGGAACTGCAGGAGGCGCTGGAACTGCCGGTCGCCTTGCTGCGGATCGAATGCTTCGATATCTCCCATGTGCAGGGCACCAATGTGGTGGCTTCCATGGTCGTGGTGGAAGACGGGCTGCCGAAGAAGGCCGACTACCGCAAGTTCGCCATCACGGGGGAGGCCGCCCGGGACGATACTTCGGCCATGTACGACGTCATCAGCCGCCGCTTCCGGAACTATCTGGTCGACCTGGACGCCACCGCCGCTGAGTCCGAGACCGAGGCCGCCGAATCCGCGGTCACCGAAACCGGCCCGGCCGGTATCCGGACGGACACCACCACGCCCGCGCCAAAGAAGAAGTTCGCCTATCCGCCCAACCTCGTCGTGGTCGACGGCGGCCCGCCCCAGGTGGCGGCGGCCGCCCGGGCCCTCGGGGACCTCGGCATCCGGGACGTCTTCGTCGTCGGACTCGCCAAGCGGCTCGAGGAGGTCTGGGTTCCCGACAGCGACTTCCCGGTGATCCTGCCGCGGGCCTCGCAGGGGCTGTTCCTGCTCCAGCGGATCCGCGACGAGGCCCACCGGTTCGCCATTACCTTCCACCGGCAGAAGCGCGGCAAATCGATGACGGCATCGGTCCTTGATGACGTCGCCGGCCTGGGGCCAGCCAAACGGAAGGCCCTGCTGAAGCACTTCGGCTCGGTCAAGAAACTCCGCGCTGCGTCGGTGGACCAACTGCGGGAGGTGCCGGGCATCGGGCCCGCCCTGGCGGCGTCCGTTCACAGTCAGCTGGCCGGCAAGGACGACGGAGGTGCTGCCGCAGCGCCGGCGGTGAACATGACTACCGGCGAAATCCTTGAGCCATAGGTACCGCAGGCACCGCTCCGGGCCGCGGAACAAACCGCCGGGAGCGCTTGGCCTGTGGTCCGGAAACATGGCTAAGCTAGGACAGGCACGGCTCGATAACTAATCGGTAACTAGGCAGTAACGACGCGGACTTCGATTGACAGGCAGGGATTGGCAGATGAATGAGGCGCACAGCCTGACACCGGTCAAACCAGAGGAATCCGAACTGCTGGTGGTTACCGGGATGTCTGGGGCAGGGCGGAGCACCGCCGCCCATGCGCTTGAGGACCATGGCTGGTACGTCGTGGAGAACCTGCCGCCGCAGCTGCTCAGCACACTGACCGAGCTGGTCGCACGCATGCCGCAGTCCATTCCGAAGCTCGCCGTCGTCGTCGATGTCCGCAGCAAAGCACTGTTCGTCGACATCCGCGAATCGCTGCAGGCACTCGGAGCCAGCGGGGTCAACTACCGGGTGCTGTTCCTCGACGCCAGCGACGACACGCTGATCCGCCGCTTCGAGCAGGGCCGCCGCCCCCACCCGCTGCAGGACGACGGCCGGATCACGGACGGGATCACAGCCGAGCGCGAAGTGCTCAAGGAGCTCAAGCTCGCGGCCGATCTGGTGGTGGACACTTCGACCATGAACGTGCATGCGCTGGCGACGACGATCACCGAGCTCTTCTCCGATTCCGGCCCCATCGTCCTGCGCCTGAACGTGATGAGTTTCGGATTCAAGTACGGCCTGCCGATGGACGCCAACTACGTGGCCGACGTGCGGTTCATCCCGAATCCGCACTGGGTGCCGCAGCTGCGGCCGCACACCGGACTGGACCGGGACGTCAGCGACTTCGTGCTGGTGGATTCCGGTGCGGCCGAGTTCGTCAACCGCTACGTGCATGCCCTCGAACCGGTCCTGGACGGGTACCGGCAGGAGAACAAGCACTATGCCACCATCGCCGTCGGCTGCACGGGCGGCAAGCACCGCTCCGTGGCGGTGACCGTGGAGCTGGCGAAGCGGCTGGCCCAGTTGCCGCGCGTCATCGTCTCCGTCCAGCACCGGGACCTGGGGCGCGAGTAGTGGCAGTCCTCACCGGATCCCTGCCCATCATTCCTGCGGTCGCGGTCAAGCGCGCCGACGGGACGCTCGCGGAAGCGTCGGCCTCCGTCGTAGCACTCGGCGGCGGCCACGGCCTCTCGGCCTCGCTGTCCGCCCTTCGCCTGCTCACCAACGAACTGACCGCCGTCGTCACAGTGGCGGACGACGGCGGTTCCTCCGGCCGCCTGCGGCACGAGCTGGGCGTCCTCCCGCCCGGGGACCTGCGCATGGCGTTGGCGGCGCTGTGCGACGACACCGACTGGGGCCGCACCTGGCGGGATGTCATGCAGCACCGGTTCAAATCGCGTGAGGGCATCCAGGGATCCCTGGACAACCATGCCCTGGGCAACCTGCTGATCGTCACGCTGTGGGAGCTGCTGGGGGACCCGGTCGCGGGCCTGCAGTGGGCCGGCGCCCTGCTGGGTGCGCGCGGCCGGGTGCTGCCGATGGCGAGCGTCCCGCTGACCATCGAAGGCGACGTGCTGGTCGAATCCGGTGAACGGCTGCGGGTGGACACCATCCACGGGCAGGCCAGGCTGGCCCAGCTGGGCAGCACCGGCCACGTCAGCAATGTACGGCTGGTGCCCGAGGACGCCCCGGCCTGCAAGGATGCGCTGGAGGCGATCGAACTGGCGGACTGGGTGGTCCTGGGCCCAGGTTCCTGGTACACCTCGGTCCTGCCGCACCTGCTCCTGCCGGAGCTGCGCGAGGCCCTGTGCCGCACTCCGGCCCGGCGCTGCATCACCATGAACCTGAGTAATGAAACCAAGGAAACTCCGGGCATGACCGCCGCGGACCATCTGAACGTCATCCGCCGCTATGCCCCGGAATTCCGGGTCGACGTCGTGCTGGCCGATCCGTCCGTGGTCGACGACCTCCGCGAGGTCGAAGCTGCCGCATCACAGATGGGGGCCCGCGTGGTCTTGGGTAGAGTAGGGTCGTCAACAGGCAAGCCCGTGCACGATCCCCTGCGCCTGGCGACGGCGTACCACGACATATTTGGGGAGAGTTAGGAATGGTCCCATGGCCCTGACCGCAGCGGTCAAAGAAGAGCTGTCCCGCCTCGAAGTCAGGAAATCCTCGGTCCGCAAGGCGGAAGTATCCGCGATGCTCCGCTTTGCCGGCGGTCTGCACATTATTTCCGGCCGGATCGTGATCGAAGCCGAGGTCGACCTGGCATCTACGGCGCGCCGTCTCCGCGCCGCCATCAACGAGGTCTACGGGCACAGCAGCGAAATCATCATTGTCTCCGGGGGCGGGCTGCGGCGCGGGAACCGCTACGTCGTGCGGGTGGTCAAGGACGGGGAGTCCCTGGCCCGCCAGACCGGCCTGCTGGATGCCAGGGGCCGGCCTGTACGCGGATTGCCGTCCGTCGTCGTCAACGGCTCCACGGCCGATGCCGAAGCGGTCTGGCGCGGCGCCTTCCTGGCGCACGGCTCCCTTACCGAACCCGGCCGCTCGTCGTCGCTGGAGGTGACCTGCCCCGGCCCGGAAGCGGCCCTGGCGCTGGTCGGGGCGGCACGCCGGCTGGACATCGCGGCCAAGGCCCGTGAAGTCCGCGGCGTGGACCGCGTGGTGATCCGCGATGGCGACACGATTGCAGCGCTGCTGACCCGGATGGGTGCCCACGACGCGCTGATGGTGTGGGAGGAGCGGCGCATGCGCAAGGAGGTGCGCGCCACGGCCAATCGCCTGGCCAATTTCGACGACGCCAACCTCCGGCGCTCCGCCCAGGCCGCTGTTGCCGCCGGTGCACGGGTGGACCGTGCGCTGGAGATCCTGGGCGACGACGTCCCCGACCATCTGCGCTACGCCGGCGAGCTGCGGGTGGCGCACAAACAGGCCAGCCTGGACGAGCTGGGCCGGATGGCGGAACCGCCCTTGACCAAGGACGCGATTGCCGGGCGTATCCGGCGGCTGCTGGCGATGGCGGACAAGCGGGCTGCCGAACTGGGCATCCCGGGCACGGAGGCGAATGTGACGCCGGAAATGCTTGATGAATAGGCCCATGCATAGGATGGAGCCAGTGGTGTCCTGAACCGGACGCCCGGTAGAGAGAGGTTTCCGGGTGGAACCGCCGCCCGGAACAACAATCCGACTGATGGAGGATTTTGTGAGCGAGTACGTACTGCCCGAATTGAACTACGACTACGCAGCCCTGGAGCCGCATATCTCGGCCCGGATCATGGAGCTGCACCACTCCAAGCACCACGCCACGTACGTGGCCGGCGCCAACACCGCGCTGGAGCAGATGGCCGAGGCCCGGGACAAGGGCGAGTTCGGCAACATCCCCAAGCTGTCCAAGGACCTGGCCTTCCACCTGGGCGGCCACACGAACCACTCGGTCTTCTGGAACAACCTCTCCCCGGACGGCGGCGACAAGCCCGAGGGCGAGCTGGCCGCAGCGATCGATGACGCCTTCGGCAGCTTCGATGCCTTCCGCGGCCAGTTCACCGCCGCGGCCACCTCCCTGCAGGGCTCCGGCTGGGCCGTGCTGGCCTGGGAGCCGCTGGGCAAGAACCTGGTCATCGAGCAGCTCTACGACCAGCAGGGCAACATTCCGGTCGGCACCGTCCCGGTGCTGATGCTGGACATGTGGGAGCACGCCTTCTACCTGGACTACGTCAACGTCAAGGCGGACTACGTCAAGGCGTTCTGGAACATCGTCAACTGGGCCGACGCTGCAGCCCGCTTCGAGGCCGCCCGCACCAGCGGTGCCGGACTCATCACCCTCGCGAAGTAACCTTCGCTTCATCGCGCGCCACGGCGCGTAAGATGAACCTTGGACGGCGTCCGGCCGGGCCTGCCCCGGCCGGACGTAGCCGGACCAACCCAAGCTGAGTGCACGATGCGGTGTAAGCGGCATCTCCATTGTCAGCATGTCCGTTGGCCTGCGAAGGCCGAAATGACGCTTAAACCTGAGTTAAGCAACGCCTATCAAGGAGCAATAAACAAGTGACAACACGTGTTGGAATCAATGGATTCGGGCGTATTGGCCGTAACTACTTCCGTGCCGCTCTGGAGCAGGGTGCAGACCTTGAGATTGTTGCCGTCAACGACCTGACGAGCCCCGAAGCGCTGGCGCACCTGCTGAAGTACGACAGCATCACCGGCCGCCTCGCCGAAGACGTGGAGGTTAAGGACGGAAACCTTGTCGTGGGCGGAAACATCATCAAGGTCCTGGCCGAGCGCGATCCCGCGAAGCTTCCCTGGGCCGAGCTGGGCGTGGACATCGTCGTCGAGTCCACCGGCTTCTTCACCAAGGCCGCGGATGCCAGGAAGCACATCGAGGCCGGTGCCAAGAAGGTCCTGATCTCCGCTCCCGCATCGGATGAGGACATCACCATCGTCATGGGCGTGAACGACGAGCTGTACGATCCGGCAGCCCACAACATCATCTCCAACGCCTCGTGCACCACCAACTGCCTCGGCCCGCTGGCCAAGGTGCTGAACGACAGCTTCGGCATCGAGCGTGGTCTGATGACCACCATCCACGCCTACACCGCAGACCAGAACCTGCAGGACGGCCCGCACAAGGACCTGCGCCGCGCCCGCGCTGCAGGCATCAACATGGTGCCGACCTCCACCGGCGCCGCCAAGGCCATCGGCCTGGTCCTGCCGGAGCTGAAGGGCAAGCTGGACGGCTACGCCGTGCGCGTTCCGGTTCCCACCGGTTCCGCCACCGACCTGACCGCGACCCTGAGCCGCGAGGTCACCGCCGAAGAGGTCAACGAGGCGTTCAAGAACGCTGCCGCCGAGGGCAAGTGGGAAGGCATCCTGTCCTATACCGAGGCCCCGATCGTCTCCTCCGATATTGTGACGGACCCGCACTCCTCGATCTTCGACTCCGGCCTGACCAAGGCCATGGGCAACCAGGTCAAGGTCGTCTCCTGGTACGACAACGAGTGGGGCTACTCCAACCGCCTGGTTGACCTGACCGAACTCGTTGCTTCCAAGCTCTCCTAGCGGAATCCGGCCAGTGGCTAAATCATCATTGGACGAACTGCTCGCCGCTGGTGTGCGCGGACGGCACGTTCTGGTCCGCTCGGACCTGAACGTGCCGCTCGACGGCACCACCGTGACCGATGACGGACGCGTTCGCGCGTCCCTGCCGGTGATCAGTAAATTGAGCGACGCCGGCGCCCGCGTCATCGTCATGGCGCACCTGGGACGCCCCAAGGGCGAACCGGACCCGAAGTACTCGCTGGTTCCCGCCGCCGAACGCCTGAAGGAACTGGCTTCCTTCAATGTGCAGCTGGCAGCGGACACCGTGGGGCAAAGCGCCCGCGAACTGGCGGCCAAGCTGCAGGACGGCGACGTGCTGGTCCTGGAGAATGTCCGCTTCGACGCCAGGGAAACGAGCAAGGACGACGCCGAGCGCGGCGCCTTTGCGGACGAGCTCGTGGCACTGACAGGCGAGAACGGTGCGTACGTCGACGATGCCTTCGGCGCGGTGCACCGCAAGCACGCCAGCGTCTACGACGTGGCCCGGAAGCTTCCGGCCTACCAGGGGGATCTGGTCCGCACCGAGCTCGAGGTGCTGGGCCGGCTGACAGCTGCTCCGCAGCGCCCCTACGTGGTGGTGCTCGGCGGCTCGAAGGTCTCGGACAAGCTCGCCGTAATCGACAACCTGCTCGGCAAAGCCGACTACCTGCTGGTCGGCGGCGGCATGGTCTTTACCTTCCTGGCGGCCCAGGGCCACAAGGTCGGGGCCAGCCTGCTGGAGAAGGACCAGTTGGACACCGTCCGCGGCTACCTGTCCAAGGCCAAGGAGCTCGGCTGCGAATTCGTGCTTCCCACGGACATCGTGGTGGCGTCCCGGTTCGCCGCTGATGCCGAGCACGAGGTCGTGCCTGCTGACGCGATCGAGTCGGGTGCATTCGGCGCCGAGGGACTGGGCCTGGATATCGGGCCCCAGTCGGCGGAAGCCTTCGCCACGCACATCCGTTCGGCCAACACGGTGTTCTGGAACGGCCCCATGGGCGTCTTCGAATTCGATGCCTTCGCCAACGGCACCCGTGCCGTGGCCAAGGCATTGACCGAATCCGAGGGCTTCACCGTGGTCGGCGGCGGCGATTCGGCGGCTGCCGTGCGCAGCCTTGGCTTCGACGACAAGGCCTTCGGGCATATCTCCACCGGCGGTGGAGCTAGCCTGGAGTACCTCGAAGGCAAGATCCTGCCCGGCCTGGCGGCCCTGGACCAGTAATTCCGGTGCGGCCCGCTGCTTCGGCGGCGGGCCGCGCCCGTTATCCGGACCGGTTCCGCAGGAAAGCCTGGCCGGCCCCACGAAATAAAGCTTTTGACTGGAGACTTCATGACTACCTCAACCAACGGCAGCTTTGACAGGACGCCGCTGATTGCCGGCAACTGGAAGATGAACATGGACCATGTCCAGGGCATCACCCTGCTGCAGAAGCTGGCCTGGACACTGGACGACGCCAACCACGACTACAAGCGGGTTGAAGTCGCAGTGTTCCCGCCCTTCACGGACCTGCGCGGTGTCCAGACGCTGGTGGCGGGGGACAACCTCGACGTCGCCTACGGGGGCCAGGATCTCTCCGAACACGATTCCGGCGCCTATACCGGAGACATCTCCGGCCAGTTCCTGGCCAAGCTGGGCTGCCGCTACGTGCTGGTCGGGCACAGCGAACGCCGCACCATCCACGGGGAGACGGACGAGGTCCTGAACAAAAAGGTGCAGGCTGCCTACCGCCACGGGCTGACCCCGGTGCTCTGTGTCGGCGAAGGCCTGGACATCCGCCAGGCCGGCAAGCACGTTGAGCACACGCTGGCGCAGGTCCGCGCCGGTCTCGAGGGCCTCGATGCCGCCAAGGCCGCCGAACTCGTCATCGCCTACGAACCCGTCTGGGCCATCGGCACCGGCGAAGTAGCCGGACCGGAGGACGCCCAGGAAATGTGCGCCGCCATCCGGGCCGAACTGGTACGGCTCTACGATGAGGACGTCGCCGGCAAGGTCCGCCTGCTCTACGGCGGTTCGGTCAAGGCCGGCAACGCCGCGGCAATCCTGAATGAACGCGACGTCGACGGCGTCCTGGTGGGCGGTGCCAGCCTCGATGCGGCGGAGTTTGCTAACATTGTCAGGTTCGAGCAGCATCTGCTGACCAACTGATTCCCGCCGGTCCTTGTGACCGGCACAGCTGAAAGGCCATTGTGGAAGTTCTGGAAATCGTTCTGCAGATCCTGTTGGGAATCACCAGCCTGCTGCTGACCCTGCTGATCCTGTTGCATAAGGGCCGCGGCGGCGGTCTGTCAGATATGTTCGGAGGCGGCATGACCTCCACCCTCGGCTCTTCCGGCGTTGCCGAACGGAACCTGAACCGGTTCACGGTTGTCCTCGGCATCACCTGGGGTCTGGTCATCATCGGACTTGGGCTGGTTACCCGCTTTTCCGCTGACTTCTGACGGACAGCGGGAATTCACCGGAACTGCCTGTTAATGGGTCGCTCCCCGGCGTAGACTGAAGCTGTTTCCAGCTCGCTGCGTCGGAGAGCGACCCATGGTTCATTCAAGCAATGCATTCAGGGCGGCCCGCGCCGGGTCCGCCGCAGCCGGTTCAGTTCCCGGCTGGCAGGCCATGTCCGGCCGGAAGCCGGCGGAGATCTGCCATGTTCCGGTTTCCTATTGGTGTGCCCGCGGACACGAAACCCGCCCCGTGTTCGCCGAGCTGACCGAAGAGGAGATCCCCGCCGAGTGGGAGTGCCGGCACTGCGGGCGTCCCGCGGTCCGCAGCAAGGGTGCTGCTCCCGCCGGGAGGCGGGACGAGGCGTACAAGACGCACCTGGAATATGCCAAGGAGCGCCGGAACCCGGCCCAGGCGCAATGGGTGCTGGACCAGGCCTTGGACAGGCTGCGGAAACGGCGCGGCCAGTAGGGCCGCGTTGGCAGTCAGGGCAGAAAGGCAGCTGGCTGTTACCGGCCCGCCTCGGCCGAGTCCGTATGGATCAGGGCGCCGGGAACCTTGGCTGCTGCGTCATGGTCGAGCAGCCACAGCGTTTTCTTCCGTCCGTGTGCTCCCGCCGCCGGCACCTGCACGGGGCCGGCACCGGCCAGCGCCAGGCCGACGGCGCCGGCCTTGTCGCTGCCGGCCACTGACAGCCAGACTTCGTCCGCGGAATTGATCGCTTCCAGAGTTAGGGAAAGCCGTTCGGGCGGTGGCTTCGGCGCGGCCTGGACCCCGACGGTTGTCCGACCCTTGGCCCGGATGCCGGCCATCTCCGGAAACAGGGAAGCGATGTGGGCGTCGGAACCGACCCCCAGCAGCAGGACATCAAAGCGCGGCAGGGGGTACGCCGTCCGGGTGTCCTCCCAGCTGCCGGCCTCCTGCCGGGCCGCAGCCTGCAGTTCGTCGGCATACGCCGCGGCGGCAGCATCGACGTCGTCGTACTGATCCGCGGACCCGAAAGGATGTACGCGTCCGGGGTCGACGGGAATATGGGTGAGCAGCGCCTGGCGGGCCTGGCGTTCATTCCGTTCCTCGTGGCCGCCGGGCACGAACCGCTCATCGCCCCACCAGAAGTTGATCCTGGACCAGTCCACCGCCCTGCAGGCAGGGGAAGCCGCCACGGCCCTGAGCGTGGCTGTGCCCACGTTACCGCCGGTCAGCACGACGGTCGCCTCTCCGCGCTCACTCTGGATATCTGCCAGACGGGTGATGAGCCGTGCCGCAGTGGCCGCCGCCAGCACATCAAAGTCAGGGTGGATGGTGACCCGCGGAGCCGACGTCATACCGGGAGTTCCTCCTCGTGGGCCAAGCAGGCGGGCAGGCCCTGGGTGATGACTTCACCGAAGACGTCGTCCGGATCCAGCCGCCGCAGTTCCTCGGCCAGGCATTCCTCCAGGCTGCGGCGGGGCAGGGAAATGCGCTGTTCCGGTTGGCCGGGCTGGGTGAGTACCGCAATGCCCAGGTTCGGACGGAATAGTTCGATGTCGCCGCCGCTTCGCTCGAGCACCACCCGCCGCATGCCCGTGCCGGCCGGATCCTCGATGATGTCGATGGGTGCCTGCAGAGCCAGCTGAAGCCAAGCCGCCATGAGCAGCGTACTGGGCGAGTCGCTTGCGCCTTCCACGGTCACGCGCCTGATCGGTTCCGGCTCGACTTGGTCCAGCACGGCTGCCAGCTGGATGCGCCAGTTGGTCAGGCGTGTCCAGGCCAGGTCCGTATCTCCGGCGGCATAGGTGGAACCAATGTTCCGCAGGGCTGTCCTGGGGTCGGGCTCGTTCGCGGAATCGGTGATGCGGCGGTGCGCTATCCGGCCGATCTGGGTGGTGGCAGCCGACGTGGGTGCGCCGTGGGGCCACCAGGCGACGATCGGGGCATCCGGCAGCAGCAGTCCGGACACCAGCGATTCGCTCTCGGAGGCCAGTTCGCCGAAGCCTTCGAGCACGATGACTTCGGAGGCACCGGCGTCGCCGCCTACCCGGATCTGGGCGTCCAGCCGCGTCGGCTCCTCGGCGGAACCCACGGCCAGGACGATGATCCGGCACGGATGCTCGCGGCTGGCCTCATTGGCGGCACTGATGGCTTCCTCGACGTAACCACGCCGGGTCAGCACCACCAGGGTGAGCACGCGGCCGAGCGCGATGACTCCGCCCTGCTCCCGGATGGCGACGATCTCCTTGGAAACCTTGGAGGTGGTGGTATCGGGCAGATCAATGATCATGGGCGTCTCCAGGTTCTTCCGTCGAGGGCCAGCAGCTCGTCGCCAGCGGCGGGACCCCAGCTGCCGGGGGCATACGACTGCGGCTGCCCGCCCTGCATCTCCCAGAACTTCTCGAACGGATCGAGGATCTTCCAGGACAGCTCCACTTCCGCATGCCGTGGGAACAGGGGCGGTTCGCCGAGGAGCACGTCAAGGATGAGGCGTTCGTAGGCTTCCGGGCTGGACTCGGTGAAGGCATGTCCATAGCCAAAGTCCATGGTTACGTCGCGGACTTCCATCTGGGTGCCCGGGACCTTGGAACCAAAACGTATGGTGGCGCCTTCATCCGGCTGCACCCGGATGACGACGGCATTCTGGCCGAAGTCTTCCTCGCGGTGGCCGCGAAACAGCAGGTTGGGTGCGCGTTTGAAGACGACGGCGATCTCCGTCACCCGCCGGCCCATGCGCTTGCCGGCGCGCAGATAGAACGGCACTCCGCTCCAGCGGCGCGTGTGAATGTCCAGACGGATGGCCGCATAGGTTTCGGTGGTCGAATCGGCGGGGATGCCGTCCTCGTCGAGGAAGCCTTTGACCTGTTCCCCGCCCTGCCAACCGGAGGTGTATTGTCCCCGGGCGGAGTGCGTGGACAGGTCCTCTGGCAGCTTCACCGCAGCGAGCACCTTTTCCTTCTCCGTCCGCAGGTCCTCCGCATTGAAGGAGATGGGTTCCTCCATGGCGGTCAGGGCCAGCAGCTGCAGCAGGTGGTTC
Organism: Arthrobacter sp. B0427-1-12; assembly: GCF_059092905.1. NCBI lineage: Bacteria > Bacillati > Actinomycetota > Actinomycetes > Micrococcales > Micrococcaceae > Arthrobacter > Arthrobacter sp. B0427-1-12. Next base: position 26,197 of record NZ_JBNHIC010000017.1, read on the forward strand.
TGGATGACGTCGCGGGCGGCACCGACGCCGTCGTAATATCCTGCCCGGCCGCCAATGCCGATGTCCTCCGCCATGGTGATCTGGACATGGTCGACGTAGTTCGCGTTCCAGATCGGTTCGAACAGCTGGTTGGCGAACCGCAGGGCCAGGATGTTCTGGACGGTTTCCTTGCCCAGATAGTGGTCGATGCGGAACACGGAATCCGGCGGGAAAACCGATTCCACGATCTCGTTGAGCTCGCGGGCCGATTCGAGGTCGTGGCCAAACGGCTTTTCAATCACTACCCGGCGCCATTTGGACGGGCGCTCCGATGGCGCCTCATCGCCCAGCTCCGCCTGGGCCAGGCCGTGCTTGGAGAGCTGCTGGCACACGACTTCGAAGGAATTCGGCGGGATGGAGAGGTAGAAGGCGTGGTTGCCCTGCGTCCCCCGGTGCTCGTCAAGTTCCTCGAGGGTCTCCTTCAGCCGCTCGAAGGCGGCATCGTCGTCGAAATTGCCCTGGACAAAGCGGATGCCGTCCAGCAACTGTTCCCAGACGTCGTCGCTGAATGGCGTGCGCGCATACTGCTGCACACTGGCCTTGACCTCGGCTGCGAAGTCCTGGCGTTCCCAGTCCCTCCGGGCAAAGCCGACAAGGGCGAAGCTTGGCGGCAGCAGGCCGCGGTTGGCCAGATCGTAGACGGCCGGCATGAGTTTCTTCCGGGCCAGGTCTCCGGTCACGCCGAACAGGACAAGGGAGGACGGGCCGGCAATGCGGCTCAGCCGGCGGTCCCGGGGATCCCGCAGGGGATTGGCGGGCCGCCTGGGTTCAGTATCTGGCATTGGCTACCTTCGGTGTTGTCGGGCTGGTCCCGGCCGGTCCACGGGCTGCTGCCCGTGGACCGGCTGCGGACTAGCCCAGGTTCGAAATGACGTCCCGCAGCTGTGCAACGCCGGCTGCACGGTCGGTCAGGTGCAGTCGGAGTACCGGACGGCCGTGGTCGCTGAGCACCTGCGCGTCCCCCGCGGCCTGGGCCGAGATCAGCTCACCGAAGCTGAACGGGCGGTCCGGGATCTGCAGGTCCTCGGATGCGGCGGCGGTGATCTGCAGGTAGACACCGACAGCGGGGCCGCCCTTGTGGAACTGCCCCGTTGAGTGCAGGAAGCGCGGACCCCAGCCAAAGGTCACCGGGCGGCCGGTCAGGGCCGCCAGCGGTGCGCGGACCTCCTCCAGTTCCGCATAGGCGATGCGGTCGAAGTAGGCCTGTACGCTGACATATCCGTTGTCGGACAGCTGTCCGAACAGCGCCCGCAGCGCGTCGGCCAGGCTGCCGGCACCGTTCAGGAGCCCGGCCGTTGCGCGGACCTCCACGGCGCCGTCCGTAAAGTCCGCAGGCGACTGCTGCGGCCGTGCGTCCAGCAGGCCCCGGGCGGCTGCCTTGGCGGCCTCCACATCCGGTTGGTCGAAGGGATTGATCCCCAGCAGGCGTCCGGCCACGGCGGTGGCGAATTCCCACACCAGCAGTTGGCTGCCGAGGCTGCCGCCGATGGCGACCTGGTTCTCCGCCAGCTCCACCTCAGCGTCGGCGGCCACCAGCCGGACCGCCAGCACATCGCGGGCTCCGGAGGTCAGCTCGGGGGCGCCGGCGCCGGCGACGACGGGCAGGACACCGGTCCCCAGCTTTCCGGTGGATTCGGCGATCAGCTGTTCTGCCCAGTCGGCAAAGCCGACGATTCCGGACCCCTCGTCCACGATCACGATCTTGTCCCGCAGCGGCCTCGTGCCGCCCAGGGCCGCGCCCAGCTGCAGGCCAATGTTGTCATCGGCATCCTCGGCCAGCAGCTCAGCGGCTTCCGCCGCGTCCTCGAGCAACTGCTCGATATCCACCCCGGCCAGGCCCGAGGGAACCAGGCCGAAGGCGGTCAGCGCCGAATAGCGCCCGCCGACGTTGGGATCGGCGTTGAAGACGGCACGGTAGCCGGCCTCGCGGGCCGCCGCATCGAGCGGAGAACCGGGATCGGTGACCACGATGATGCGGCTGGCCGCGTCAATGCCGGCGTCGCTGAAGGTCTTCTCGAAGATCCTGCGCTGCGAGTCGGTCTCCAGCGTCGAACCGGACTTGGAGGAAACTACCAGCGCAGACTCCTGCAGGCGGTCGGCCAGGGCGCTGCGCACCTGCTCGGGGTCGGTGCTGTCCAGGACAGTCAGCTCAACGCCGGCCGTCCTGGTGATCACCTCGGGCGCCAGGGAGGAGCCGCCCATGCCGGCCAGCACGATGCGAGTGACACCGTCGGCGGCCAGGGCATCCCTGAGCTCGAGGATCTGCGGCACCAGCGGGCGGGACGTGTCCGCGGCCTCGACCCATCCGAGCCGGATCGCGGATTCGGCTTCTGCGTCCGGACCCCACAGCGTGTGGTCCTTGGCCATGATCCGGGAAGCCACCTGGTCTGCCGCCAGCTTTCCGACCTGCAGTTCAATCGCTTCCCCGGCTGCGCCGGAAGCTTCGAAGGACAGTGAACTCATCTGGTTCTAGGCCTCCACCTTCGCAGCGGCCGCATCCAGGGAGGACTGCACGGTCTGCAGCAGTTCGTTCCAGCTGACGACGAACTTATCGACGCCTTCGTTCTCCAGCAGTGTCACGACCTCGTTGTAGGAGATACCCATGGCATCGATCCGGTTCAGCAGGTCGTTGGCCTCATCGTAGGTTCCGCTGATCGTGTCACCGGTGATCTTGGCGTGGTCCGCGGTGGCGTCCAGCGTCTTCTCCGGCATGGTGTTGACCACGTTGGCCGCGACCAGTTCGGTGACGTAGAGCGTGTCCGGGTAATCCGGGTTCTTGACGCCGGTCGATGCCCACAGCGGACGCTGGGCGTTGGCCCCGGCCGCGGCGAGGACCTGCCAGCGCTCGGTCGCGAACTGCTCTTCGTAGACCTGGTATGCCAGCCGGGCGTTGGCGACGCCGGCCTGGCCCTTGAGCGACGCAGCCTCCTCGGAGCCGATGGCATCCAGGCGCTTGTCAATCTCGGTGTCCACGCGGGAGACGAAGAAGGACGCGACGGAGTGGATCCTGGTCAGGTCGTGGCCGTTGTCCTTGGCCTGTTCCAGGCCGGACATGAAGGCGTTGATCACGGCACGGTAGCGCTCCAGGGAGAAGATCAGCGTGACATTGACGCTGATGCCCTCCGCGAGTGTTGCGGTGATGGCCTCCAGCCCCTCGACGGTCGCGGGGATCTTGATGTGCACATTGCTGCGGTCGACGACGTCGTGCAGCTTCTTGGCCTCCGCGATGGTCCCGGCGGTGTCGCGCGCCAGGCGCGGATCCACCTCGATGGAGACGCGGCCGTCGACGCCCTTGCTGAAGGAGCACATGCCGGAGAACAGATCGCAGGCTTCCCGCACGTCATCCGTGGTGATCTCGAAGACTGCCTCTTCCGCCGTGGCGCCGCGTTCGGCCAAGGCCTCGATCTGCGTGGCGTAGGACGGGCCGTGCTGCAGCGCGGCGGCGAAGATGGACGGGTTGGTGGTCACGCCAACCACGTTCTTTTCCTCGATGAGCGACTTGAGATCGCCGGTGGTGATCCGTTCGCGGGACAGATCGTCCAGCCAGATGGAGACACCGGCGTCGGACAGGGCCTGGGTGTTGGTGTTGGACATGTCGAACTCCTTAGGAAGCGTTGGCTGCAATGGATTCACGGGCGGCGGCGACGACGGCCTCTTCGGTGATGCCGAACTCGCGGAACAGGGTCTTGTAGTCCGCGGACGCGCCGTAGTGTTCCAGGGAGACGGACCGTCCGGCATCGCCTATGAAGCGGTGCCAGCTTTGTGCAATACCGGCTTCGACCGAGACGCGCGCCTTGACGGCGGAGGGCAGCACCTTCTCGCGGTAGGCCGCATCCTGCTTGTCGAACCACTCGACGCACGGCATGGATACCACGCGGGTGGCGACGCCCTCGGCCTGCAGGGTTTCGCGGGCCTCGACGGCCAGCTGGACCTCGGAGCCGGTGGCCACCAGGATGACCTGGGGTTCGGCGTCCCGGCCGTCGGCCTGGGCTTCGGCAAGGATGTAGCCGCCCTTGGCGACACCGGCGGCGGAGGCGAATTCGGAACCGTTGGCCTCGCCCTCGCCGCGCGCGTAGGTGGGAACACCCTGGCGGGTCAGCACGATTCCGGCCGGGTTCTGGTGGTTCTCCAGGACCGTCTTCCAAGCGTAGGCCACTTCGTTGGCGTCCGCGGGGCGGACGACGTCGAGACCCGGGATCGCACGCAGGCTCGCCAGCTGCTCCACCGGCTGGTGCGTCGGTCCGTCCTCGCCCAGGCCGATCGAGTCGTGCGTCCAGACGTAGATGGAGGGCACGCCCATCAGGGCACCGAGCCGGATGGCCGGGCGCTGGTAGTCGCTGAAGATCAGGAAGGTGCCGGAGAAGGCGCGGGTCTTCGAGGACAGCACGATGCCGTTGACGATCGAGGCGGCCGCGTGCTCGCGGATGCCGAAGTGCAGCACGCGGCCGTGCGGGCCGCCGCTCCACATCTTGGTCTGGCGGGCCTCCGGGATGAAGGACGGCGCCCCTTCGATGGTCGTATTGTTCGACTCGGCGAGGTCGGCCGAGCCGCCCCAGAGCTCAGGCAGGGCCGGTCCGATCGCGTTGAGGACCTTGCCGGAGGCCGCGCGGGTGGAGACGTCCTTGCCTGCCTCGAAGACGGGCAACGCCGCATCCCAGCCGTCGGGCAGCTCGTACTTCTCGACGCGGTCCAGCAGCGCGGCCGCCTCGGGATTGGCTTCGCGCCAGGCGCTGTAGGCACTGTCCCACTCGGAGCGGGCTTCCTTGCCGCGGGAAACGACCTGGCGGGCGTGGTCCAGCACCTCCTGGTCGACCTCGAAGGAGCTTTCCGGGTCGAAGCCCAGCGCTTCCTTCAGCGCTGCGACTTCCGCCGAGCCCAGGGCCGAACCGTGGATCTTGCCGGTGTTCTGCTTGTTCGGCGCCGGCCAGCCGATGATGGTCCGCAGCGAGATGATGGACGGCTTGGTGGTTTCCTGCTTCGCCGCGACCAGCGCGTTGTAGAGTTCGGCGACGTCTTCGACATACTCGCCCGTCTTGGTCCAGTCCACGCGCTGGACGTGCCAGCCGTAGGCTTCGTACCGCTTGAGGACATCCTCGGTGAAGGAGATGTCCGTGTCATCCTCGATGGAAATGTGGTTCTCGTCGTAGAGAACGACGAGGTTGCCCAGCTGCTGGTGGCCGGCCAGCGACGACGCCTCGGACGTCACACCCTCCTGCAGGTCGCCGTCGGAGGCGATGACCCAGATGGTGTGGTCGAACGGGCTTTCGCCGGCGGGAGCATCGGCGTCGTACATGGCGCGCGTGCGGCGCTGCGCATAGGCGAATCCCACCGAAGACGCGAGGCCCTGGCCCAGCGGGCCGGTGGTGATTTCGACGCCGGCCGTGTGCTTGTACTCGGGATGGCCCGGCGTCAGCGAGCCCCAGGTGCGCAGTGACTCGATATCGGACAGCTCCAGGCCGTAGCCGGAGAAGAACAGCTGCAGGTACAGCGTCAGGGAGGTGTGGCCGGGGGAGAGGATGAAGCGGTCGCGGCCCACCCACTGCGGATCCGACGGATCATGGCGCATCAGCTTCTGGAAGAGGAGGTACGCTGCGGGCGCCAGGCTCATGGCAGTGCCCGGGTGGCCGTTGCCGACCTTCTCCACCGCGTCCGCGGCGAGGACACGGATCGTGTCCACGGCGCGCCGGTCCAACTCAGTCCAAGACAGTTCTAGCTCTTCCACATGTGGCACGAAACCGGGCCCCTCTCTTTTGGAACGGCTGGCGCCGCGGCGCCGTAGCTGCCGGGCACTGCCAGCAAGGGCAGAGGCCGGCAGGCCGTTCACCGTTGAAAACATCCGTCTAAAGATTGTCAGCCCGCGCGCCCGGACGGCCGTTCGATCAAACACCGAACAGCACATCCGCAGGATTCCCGAACCGAGAGGCATCGGACGATCCAGCCGGCGCCGGCTCCGTTCCACCTTATCGTTTCCGGCCCGGATCAGGGGTTATCCCGGGAAGAATCTTTGAAATGGACGTGTCGGCGGCGGCGGGGCCGCCACTGGCGCGGCTTCGAGTTCTACGAACGATAGAGGGTATGATGAAGGCGGACTTTTCCCGCCGGACGAACTTTCAGAACTCTTCCAGGGCCGGATTCGGTCCGCATCCGGCTGCCTGGACAATAACCTCCTGCGGCCTCTGCCGGACAGCCGGCTGCCGGTTCCCGGATTTGGTACGGGACAGGAACAGGGCAGAACGAGGACAGAACAGAGTGACAGCTTAGTGAATACCCATGATGCCGTGTTGAAGACCGCACCCGCGCGGGAACCGCTGGGGATCGGGCGGAAGGTCAAGGCCTACATCGCCCTGACCAAGCCCCGCGTCATCGAACTGCTGCTGGTCAATACCCTGCCCACCATGATCTTCGCCCAGCAAGGGTTCCCCCACATCGGCCTGATCCTGGCCACGCTGGTCGGCGGTGCGTTCGCCGCGGGCAGCGCGGGCGCATTCAACTGCTACATCGACCGGGACATGGACAAGCTCATGCAGCGGACCCAGAACCGTCCGCTGGTCACCGGCGAGGTGACACCGCGGGAGGCGCTGGTCTTCGCCTGGCTCCTGGGCGCCGCCGCCATTGCCATCCTCTGGTTCGGAGCCAATCCGCTCGCCGCCTGGCTGGGCGTCGCTGCCATCTTCTTCTATGTGGTCATCTACACTCTTGTCCTCAAGCGGCGCACCGCCCAGAACATCGTCTGGGGCGGCGCGGCGGGCTGTTTCCCGGTCCTGATCGCCTGGGCGGCCGTCACCAACAAGGTCGAATGGCCCGCCATCATCCTCTTCATGATCGTCTTCCTCTGGACGCCGCCGCACTACTGGCCGCTGTCCATGAAGTACAGCGATGACTACAACAATGCCAACGTGCCGATGCTGGGTGCGATCGCCGGTGCCAAGGTCGTGTCGGTCCAGGTTGTGCTGTATGCATGGGCGACGCTCGCCTGCACCCTGCTGCTGGTGCCGGTCGGCGGTGCCGGCTGGGTCTACACCCTCGGTGCTCTGGTCAGCGGCGCCTGGTTCGTCCGGGAGTCCCACAAGCTGCACCGCAGTGCGCAGGCCGGTACTTACACGAACAAGGAAGCCATGAAGGTTTTCCACGGCTCCATCAGCTACCTGACGCTGCTCTTCCTGGCCTTGGCCGTCGATCCGTTCGTCGGAGGACCCGTCCTCGGCTAGTCCGGGCGCTGATCTGTAGGCTTAGGCCATGGTCTTCAACGGTATGGTCGCCTATCCCATTACGCCCTTCCGCGCGGACGGAGCCGTCAATTTCTCCGAGCTGCGCCGGCACATCGCCGCGCTGGCAGTCTCCGGGGTGGACGCCATCACCGTGCTCGGCTCCTCCGGCAGCTTCGCCTACCTGGACCGGCAGGAGCGGGCCGACGTTGTCCGCCACGCCGTGGAGGCAGCGGCCGAGGCGGACGCGGACCTTCCGGTGAACGCCGGCGTCAGCGCCGTCGGCACCCGGGAGATCCTCCAGCATGCGGCGGACGCGGCAGCCGCCGGGGCGCGCGGGCTGGTGCTCTCCGCGGTGTCCTACATCCCGCTGAGCGCCGGGGAAGTCGCAGCCCAGACCAGGACCGTTGCCGCAGCGACCGATCTGCCCATCTGCCTGTACAACAACCCGGGCACTACCCGCTTCGAATTCCCCCTCGAACTCGTGGCGGAGCTGGCCCAGCTGCCCAATGTCACCGCGTTCAAGGACGCGGCAGCCGGACCGGACATCTTCGCGCTGCGCTGCCGGGCGCTGAAGGACTTGGTTCCGGACGGGTTCTCCTACGGACTCAGCGGCGACCTGCGGATCGCGGAGGACGAATTCGCCGCCGACGCCTGGCATTCCGGCCCCGCCGCACTGCTCCCGCAGCCCTACCTGCGGCTGCGCCGGGCCGTGCTGTCCGGGGTGAAGGCCGACATCGAAGCCGCCAAGAACGAGCTGCTGCCGGTCCTGTGGGCACTGGCGGACCTGCGCAAGCTCAGTGGCCTGCACTCGCTCGCCCGGGCGTGCGGAATCGACGCCGGCGATCCCAGGCTCCCGCTGCTGCCGGTTCCCGGCAGTGAGCAGCGCGACCTGGCGCGGCTGGTGGACGACTTGGAGGCGGCAAGCGGCGCAGCCTAGCGGCCTCCGCGCCGTGTGGGCTCCGCAGCAGGCGCCCGCTTGGGTCCGCATTCGGGCGTTTGGGACTGAGTCAACCAGAAGCCCTAGCCTGACTCCGCAGCACGCGCACGTCTGAGCCTCGATTCGTGCCTGAGCTGCTGAGCCAGCGGGGGAGGGGCGAGCCGGCGAGGAAAAGGGCTGAGGTCAGCGGGACGCCGGCAGCGGCTGGCGGGTGAAGCCGGCGTAGACCGCGTGCGTGACAGCCGCGGTGAGCAGCGAGGCACCGAGCATGTGCAGCGCCACGAGGAGGACCGGCAGTCCGGTGAAGTGCTGCAGGTAGCCGATGCCGCCTTGTGCCAGCACGATCACGGCCAGCAGCACCAGCGGGGTACGAAGCCGGCGGTCTGTGGTCCGTCGGTAGGCCAGCACCAGGGCGAGGGCCGTGGCGGCGACCAGCAGGTAGACCGGGGCTGCATGGAGCCGGGTGACCAGATCGGGATCCAGCCCGTTGCGTGCCGCACCGTGGTCGCCGGCATGCGGACCGGAGCCGGTCACCACTACGCCAAGCACGACGGCGGCACCCGCCGTGGCTGCGATCGCCACCAGCAGCTGGCGCATGGTTTTCGACGCTGACCCAGCTATGCGGACGCGGCTTTCGGCTGTCGTCAGCCGGACCCGGTTGACCAGCAACGTGGCCAGCAGGATCAGGGCCATGGAGACGATGAAGTGCCAGCCGACCACCCAGGGGTTGAGCTGCGTCAGGACCGTGATGCCGCCGATGACTGCCTGCGCCGGAATGCCGGCGAGCAGGCCCAAGGCCAGCCACCACAGGTCCCGCCGTTCCCGGCGCAGGTTCCAGAGCGAGATGAGCATGGCGAACGCGATCAGGGTCAGGACGAAGGTGAGTGAGCGGTTGCCGAATTCGATCACGCCGTGGATGCCCATTTCCGGCGTGTTGACCAGGGAATCCGGCGTGCAGCGCGGCCACGTCGGGCAGCCGAGGCCCGAGGCGGTGAGCCGCACCGCGCCGCCGGTGACGACGATCAGGATCTGGGACACCAGCGAAGCGATGGCCAGGCCGCGGACGGCCGGCGTGATGGACCGCGGTAGTTTTTCGGTGAGGGTATTGGCGGGGGAAACGGTCACGGTACTAGCTCCACTTGAACCATCGGATGGCGGCCAGGCTGGCCAGGACTGCCCACACCAGCAGGATGATGTGCGCTGCGGGGTTGAAGTCCGCATGGATGAGGGCTCCGCGCAGCGCGTCCCCCAAGGCAGCGGAGGGCAGGATCTCCACGTACGGGTGGAACTCTGCCGGCAGGTTGGTTGCCGGGATGATGATGCCGCCGACGGCGGCCAGCAGGATCCACAACAGGTTGGTGATGGCCAGGGTGGCTTCCGGTCGCACTGTTCCGGCGACCAGCAGTCCGAGCGCGGTGAACGCTGCCGCCCCCAGCACCAGCTGCAGGATGGCCAGCGGGATACCTGCGGGGGAGGGGGCCCAGCCCAGGAACAATGCGACGGCGCTGATTACCACGACCTGGATGGCCAGGACGCTGAGGACGGCGAGGCCCTTGCCGAGGATCAGGCCGGCCCGGCCCAGCGGGGTGGTCGACAGGAACCGCAGGACGCCGTAGCGGCGGTCGAAACCGGTGGCGATGCCCTGTCCGGTAAAGGCGGTCGACATGGCGCACAGGGCCAGGATCCCGGGGGCGGCGACGTCGATGCGGGCCGCACCATAGCCGTCCAGCAGCGGTGTGACGACCATGCCGACCAGTGCCATCAGCGGAAGTGCGATGGCCAGCACCAGCTGCTCGCCGTTCCGCAGCATGGTCAGCGCCTCATAGCTGCCCTGCAGCATGATGCGGCGGCCCAGGGACGCGGGGGCGCTCATCGGATGCTCCTTCCGGATAGGTCCAGGAACACGTCCTCCAGGGAGCGCGGCGCCATGTGGACGGCATGGGGCATGATGTCGTTGGCCGCCCACCACGCGGCCACCGCGGCCAGGTCCGCCGGCGTGATGGCGCCGGTAAACACATAGCGGCCCGGTACAGGTTGCAGGACGGACAGGTGGGGCCACTGGTCCGCCGGCAGCGGCAGATTGCCGGCGGCTTCGAAGGTGAAAACGCGGCTGTCGGATTCGCCGGCGCCGGAGGCAGTCAGCTCGGCAACGGTGCCGCTGGCGACCGTCTTGCCGCCGTCGATGATGAACACGCTGTCCGCCAGTTTCTGCGCATCGTCCAGCAGGTGGGTGGTGAGGATGATGCCCAGGCCTTCGGAACGCAGTTCGTGGATCAACTCGAAGACGATATGGCGGGACTGGGGATCCAGGCCGGCGCTCGGCTCATCCAGGAACAGGACCTCCGGATTGCCGACCAGCGCGGCGGCCAGCGCCACCCGCTGTTTCTGGCCGCCGGACAGGCGGCGGATGGTGTTCCTGGCGAAGCCGTCGATGCCGAGCCGTTCGACGAGTTCGCCGACCGGCCGCGGATCCCGGTACATCCCGGCGATGTGGCGCAGCAGCGGAACGGGCCGGGCGGCCGGCGGCAGTCCGCCTTCCTGGAGCATGACCCCCACCCGGCTGCGGAGTGCCGCGCCGGCACGGAACGGATCCTGGCCCAGCAGTTTGACACTGCCTCCGTTGATGGGCTGCAGGCCCTGGGCGCATTCCAGCGTGGTCGTCTTGCCGGCGCCGTTGGCACCCAGCAGCGCCGTGACCTCTCCCCGGCGGGCAGCCAGATCGACGCCGTCGAGCACCCGCACCATCTTTCCGTCCTGGGCCGACACGGGGCCGACGTCCTTGATCAGCCCCTCGATGCTCAGGCAGGGTTCGGTATTGCGCACCCGGACATTCTACTGGACGTAGTAAGGATTCCCGGCCCCGGCGGGGCCTGCTGGCAAGCCTTGCCTTACTGGAGGCGGGAATCAAATTAGGTCATGATTGTGTTGTGTATTCCGTGAGTGAGTCTGTTTCTGCGCGCCCGCCGGCGCCTGTGCCCGCCGGGGCCACCCCGGCCGCGGCCAGCGGCGTGGTGGCCCGCGGATCCGATGAGCGGACACGGGACCGGGTGCTGGGTGCGGTCCTGGAACATGGGCCCGTCAGTGCCGCGGAACTGGGCGAACTGCTGGGTTTCACCCCGGCTGCGGTCCGCCGGCATCTCGATGTGCTGTCCAAGAAGGGCATGGTCGAGGTCAAGTTGGTCAGCAACGCCGCGGCCAAGGCCGGACGCCCGGCCCGCCGGTACGTGCTGAGCAGCCAGGGCCAGGCCAAGCTGGGCAACGACTACCTCGATATCGCCCGTGCCGCGCTCCAGGAGCTGACGGCGCTCGGCGGCCCGGCCGCCGTCGAACAGTTTGTCCGGTCGCGCTATGCCGAGATGGAACAGCGCTACCGGCCGTTCGTCGAAGCAGCCGGCGATTCGGTCGAGGCCAGGGCCGAGGCCCTGGCGGATGCCCTCAGCCAGGACGGCTACGTGGCTTCCTCGACCGTCGTCGGCGGCAACAGTCCGCATGCCGCGATGCTGAGCGTCCAGCTCTGCCAGGGGCATTGCCCGGTGCAGCAGCTGGCCGCCGAAAATCCGGCTTTCTGCGACAACGAAACCGAAGTTTTTACCCGGCTGCTGGGGGTCGACGTCCGTAGGCTGTCCACCCTCGCCGGCGGGGGACACGTCTGTACGACCCACATCCCGGTGGGCCGGACAAGGTCTGCGGTCCGCCAAGGCGGACCGGCGACGCCTGTATCCATCCATGAGCAAGAAAGGCCGTGATGACGGATCAAATAGCCCATGGCGCTGTCTCCGACGGTGTCATTTCCGAGATCCTGGAAAAGAACCCCGAACTGCACGGGATTGGCAACTATGAGTACGGCTGGGCCGACAAGAACGACGTCGGCGCCAACGCCCGCCGAGGCCTGAACGAGGACGTCGTCCGCGATATCTCGGCCAAGAAGAGCGAACCTGAATGGATGCTGGACCTGCGCCTGAAGGGCCTGAAGTACTTCGACCGCAAGCCCATGCCCACCTGGGGCGCGGACCTGTCGGGCATCGACTTCGACAACATCAAGTACTTCGTGCGTTCCACCGAGAAGCAGGCGGCCACCTGGGAGGATCTCCCGGAGGACATCCGCAATACGTATGAGAAGCTGGGCATTCCGGAGGCCGAGCGCAGCCGCCTGGTGTCCGGCGTCGCCGCCCAGTACGAATCCGAGGTGGTCTACCACCAGATCCGCGAGGACCTCGAGCAGCAGGGTGTCATCTTCCTGGACACGGACACCGCCCTGCGCGAGCACCCGGAGATCTTCAAGGAGTACTTCGGCACCGTCATCCCCGTCGGGGACAACAAGTTCGCGTCGCTGAACACCGCAGTGTGGTCCGGCGGTTCCTTCGTGTATGTGCCCAAGGGCGTCCATGTCGACATCCCGCTGCAGGCCTACTTCCGCATCAACACGGAGAACATGGGCCAGTTCGAGCGCACGCTGATCATCGCGGATGAGGATTCCTACGTCCACTACATCGAGGGCTGCACCGCCCCGATCTACACCTCCGACTCGCTGCACTCGGCCGTCGTCGAGATCATCGTGAAGAAGAACGCCCGGGTCCGCTACACGACCATCCAGAACTGGTCCAACAACGTGTACAACCTGGTCACCAAGCGTGCCATCGCCCACGAAGGCGCCACCATGGAGTGGGTCGACGGCAACATCGGCTCCAAGGTGACCATGAAGTACCCGGCCGTCTACCTGACCGGCGAGCACGCCAAGGGTGAGACCCTGTCCATCGCCTTCGCCGGCGAGGGCCAGCACCAGGACACCGGGTCCAAGATGGTGCACATCGCGCCGAACACCTCCAGCTCTATCGTCGCCAAGTCCGTGGCCCGCGGCGGAGGCCGCTCGGCGTACCGCGGGCTGGTGCAGGTCCGGGAAGGTGCCAAGAACTCCAGGAACAGTGTGGTCTGTGACGCGCTGCTGGTGGACACCATCTCCAGGTCGGACACCTACCCCTATATCGACGTCCGCGAAGACGACGTCACGATGGGCCACGAAGCCACCGTATCGCGCGTCAGCGAAGAGCAGCTGTTCTACCTGATGTCCCGCGGACTGCCCGAGGACGAGGCCATGGCCATGATTGTGCGCGGCTTTATTGAGCCGATCGCCCGTGAGCTGCCGATGGAATACGCCCTCGAGCTGAACCGCCTGATCGAACTGCAGATGGAAGGATCCGTTGGCTGATATGACAGAGCTGACTGACGAAAAAGCACGTATTGGCGCACCCAGCGCCGGCTCTGCCGCAATCGCGGGCATGACGGAGGAAGGCGAAAAGCTGTCCACCGCCAATGCCGGCACAGCCCAGCACGGTGCCAAGCAGCACAGCCATGGCGGCGGCGTCGGCATTCCGGACAGTTCCCGCGCCGGGCGGCTGACTTCCTACCGGCTCGCCGACTTCCCGGCCCTGACGGGTTTCGAGGAGGACTGGCGGTTCACCCCGCTCAAGCGCCTGCGCGGCCTGCACACGAATGCACCGGCCGGCGCGGCGCCCGCCGTCGTGGTTACCAAGCCGGACGCGGTCACGGTGGAGACCGTGTCCCGCGATGACAGCCGGATCGGTTCCGCCGGCATTCCCGAGGACCGGGTCTCCGCGGCGGCCTGGGAAGCCTTCCAGGAAGCCACCGTGGTGACCATCCCGGCGGAAACCGTGGTTACCGAAGAGGTCAGCGTGGCCATCAACGGGTCCGGGCTGGAGGCCGCGGCACAGCACCTGGTGATCCGTGCCGAAAAGTTCTCCAAGGCCGTCGTGGTCCTGGACCACACGGGCTCGGCAACCGTGTCGCAGAACGTGGAGATCCTCGTGGAGGACGGCGCGGACCTGACTGTTGTCAGCGTCCAGGACTGGGCCGACGACGCCGTGCACGCCAGCTCCCAGCAGGCCAAGGTGGGCCGCGACGCGAAGTTCAAGCACGTCGTCGTCAGCCTCGGCGGCGATCTGGTGCGCGTGACTCCTTCGGCCCGTTTTGCGGAACCGGGCAGCGAGGTGGAACTGTACGGACTGTACTTCGCCGATGCGGGACAGCACCTGGAACACCGGCTGTTCGTCGACCATGCCGTGCCCAACTGCAAGTCCAACGTGCTCTACAAGGGAGCCCTGCAGGGCAGGAATGCGCACACCGTATGGGTGGGCGACGTACTGATCCGGAAGGAAGCCGAAGGCACGGACAGCTACGAGGCCAACCGCAACCTGGTCCTGACGGACGGGGCGCGCGCCGACTCGGTGCCGAACCTGGAAATCGAGACCGGCCTGATTGAAGGCGCCGGCCATGCCAGCACCACCGGTCGGTTCGACGACGAGCACCTGTTCTACCTGATGGCCCGCGGCATCCCCGAGGATGCTGCCCGCCGCCTGGTGGTCCGCGGCTTCCTGAACGAGATCATCCAGCAGATCAGGGTCCCGGCACTGGAAGAACGCCTGACCGCGGCCGTCGAGCGTGAACTCGAGGCAGGCAACTACTGATGGGTGAAGGGGCACCGCAGGGCGAGAAGGTCTGCAGCGTCAATGACCTGGCGGTCAAGCAGGCGCTGCGCATCCTGATCGATGACTATCCCGTAGCCATCGTGAAGGACTCCGAAGGCGGGATCCATGCCATCGGAGACACCTGCTCGCACGCGGATGTTTCACTCTCCGAAGGGGATGTGGAGGACTGCACGATCGAATGCTGGGGCCACGGCTCCCAGTTCGATCTGCGCAGCGGCCAGCCACTGAGCCTGCCGGCGTACGAGCCGGTGCCGGTTTTCGCGGTAGCCATCGACGGGGACGATGTCTATGTGGATATCGCGACCGTGACCAACGGGGCCCCGGCTCCGGAACTGGGCTAGCTGCCCGCCGGGTTTTGAACTTTTCGAACTGAGAACGGCACCGCCAAGGTGCGAAGGAGAACACCAGACAGATGTCTACTCTTGAGATCAAGGACCTGCACGTCAGCATCGAGACGGATCAGGGCGCCAAGCAAATCCTGAAGGGCGTGAGCCTGACCATCAACACCGGCGAGACGCACGCCATCATGGGCCCGAACGGCTCCGGCAAGTCCACCCTCGCCGCGACCATCGCCGGCCACCCGCGCTACACCGTCGACAGCGGCTCCATCACTCTGGACGGCGAGGACGTGCTGGAGATGTCCGTGGACGAGCGGGCCCGTGCCGGCCTGTTCCTGGCCATGCAGTACCCGGTGGAGGTACCCGGGGTCACCATGACCAACTTCCTGCGCACCGCCAAGACCGCGATCGACGGCGAGGCTCCGAGCCTGCGCACCTGGACCAAGGAAGTCAAGGGCGCCATGGAGCAGCTGCGCATCGACGCCGACTTCGCCCAGCGCAATGTCAACGAGGGCTTCTCCGGCGGCGAGAAGAAGCGCGTGGAGATCCTGCAGCTCGAGCTCTTCAAGCCGAGGTTCGCGATCCTGGACGAAACCGACTCCGGCCTGGATGTCGACGCCCTGAAGGTCGTCTCCGAGGGCGTGAACCGCGCCCATGCTGCCGGGAACATGGGCACGTTGCTGATCACCCACTACACCCGGATCCTGCGCTACATCAAGCCGGACTTCGTCCACGTTTTCGTGGACGGCCGGATTGCCGAAGAGGGCGGCCCGGAGCTGGCCGACCGTCTGGAAGAAGAAGGCTACGACCGCTTCATCGCACCCGCCGCGGCCCAGGCCTAGGGCCGGCGGGACCTTTGAAGGCCAGCACCATGGGAGGAAGCCATGACTGAAACGAACACTTCGCGGACCAGCCTTGAGGACATCGAGGAAGCTCTGAAGGACGTCATCGACCCGGAACTCGGCGTGAATGTCGTGGACCTCGGGCTGCTGTACGGATTGCGCTACGCCGACGACGGCGCCCTGCTCATCGACATGACGCTCACCACGGCTGCCTGCCCGCTGACCGACGTCATCGAGGAGCAGACAGGCCAGGCCCTTGACGGCGTCGTCGATGAATGGCGCCTGAACTGGGTTTGGATGCCGCCGTGGGGTCCCGAAAAGATCACCGATGACGGCCGCGACCAGATGCGCGCCCTCGGGTTCAACATCTAGTTCAACAGCGAGTGCGCAGAGGGTGGCTTCCCAGCCGGGAAGCCACCCTTAATTTTCAGCCAGGATTGTTGAGGTCTGCGGCCTCGAGGGTGTTGCACTGGTTGATGTCGCCGCTTTGGTAGCCGCGCAGGAACCAGGTCTGCCGCTGCTCACTGGAGCCGTGCGTCCAGGCCTCCGGATTCACCCGCCCGGTGGCCGTCTCCTGGATTCGGTCGTCGCCGACCGCCTCCGCGGCTGACAGGGCATCGGCCAGCTCCCTGTCGTCAATCGGATCAAGGTACGGCAGGCCGGTAGCCGGATCCGGTACGGTGGCAGCGTGCGCGGCCCACAGGCCCGCATAGCAGTCGGCCTGCAGTTCCACGCGCACGGCCCCGGATTCCGGCCCCTGCGGGTCCTGCTGGGCAAAGTTGATGGCGCCGGTCAGGTTCTGGATGTGGTGGCCGAATTCGTGGGCCACAACGTATTCCTCCGCCAGTGCCCCGCCCGATGAACCCAGCCGGACCAGCTGGTCGAAGAAGCCGGTATCAAAGTAGGCAGACTGGTCCGCCGGGCAGTAGAACGGGCCGACCGCGCTGTCCGCGGCACCGCAGGCCGTACTCACTTGGTTCTGGAAAAGGACCGTTTCCGGCTGCGGGTACCGCATGCCGTACTGCGGCAGGTAGGCCGCCCAGAAATCGTTCAGGCTGTTGGCCGTGCCTACGATCCGGCAGTCGGTCCGCTCGTTGGCGTCTTCACCGGTCCGGCAGGTCGCGGCGATGTCTTCGGCCGGGCCGGACTGCGGCGCGGGCGTCCCGTCCTGCACCAGGCCCTCGAGCAGCTGGGGGTTGATGCCGAACAAGGCGGCGAGCAGCAGGATGAGTCCGCCGCCCACCCCGCCGCCGATCTTGGCTCCGCGGCCCCTGCCGCGGCGGTCCTGGACCTGCGAGGTGTCGAGTTGTGAACCTTCGTTGAAACTCATGCCCCAAGGATAGACCCGGGGTCCTCCTCGTCCTTCTCGCCCAGTCCGCGGGCGGCCAGTGCCTCGCCGGTCTGGCGTGCGTAGGCAACGGTGCCAATGATGACCGGCAGCACCAGCGCCCGCGGGCTGCGCTCCAGCCCGCGGGCCTTGGCCGCCTCGCGGACGTCGTTGAAGGAACCGATGATGAACGGGATGCTCCGCAGCATGAGCCCGATGGTCAGTGCGAAGCGCTCCGGATCCGCGCCCAGCCTGCGGAACGGGCGAACCGCCGACACCAGGCCGTCGAGCAGGCGCTGGACGGGCGTCGTGGCCGTGAGGACATTGGCGGCGAGGACGCACGCCAGCACTCCGGCCATGATCTGCCAGGCCGTCGCCGGACCGTTCTGCCACCATTGATACGCCGCCAGGATCAGCAGGAAAAGCCACATCGCTTTCAGCGGGCCCAGCAGGCGGGCCGCCGGCAGCCCGGCCACACAGTGAAGTACGACGACGGCCAGCAGCAGAGCGGTCCGGCTCACCGGATCAGCCAGGAGAAAAGCGAAGACGCCGACGACGGCGAGGACCGCCATCTTCAGCGGCAGCGGGGCCCGGTGGACCGGCGACCTTCCCTCCTGGTAGGCGCCCACAAGGTAGGCGTGCCCCCTCATGCCGCGCCCGCGCCGTCGTCGTCATCCAGGGCGGGCGTCCCGGAGCCGGGGGCCCACGCGGAGTCATCCGCGCACAGCTGCCGGTAGAAAGCCACGGCATCGCGGGGGTTGCCGTCGAAGGCAAGGGCGCCGCGGTGGATGACCAGGGCACGGTCGCACTCGGCCGCGAAGGCGAGGTCGTGGGTGGCCATGATCAGTTGCTGGTCCAAGCTGGCGAACACCCGGTGCAGCCTGGCCGTATTGCGCAGGTCCAGCAGCGTCGATGGTTCATCCAGGACCAGGATCCGGGGGGCCACAGCCAGTACGGTTGCCAGGGCCACGAGCTGACGCTCTCCGCCGGAGAGCTCATAGATGCTGTTGTCGGCCAGGTGGCCGAGGCGGAAGGAGGCCAGGGCCTCTTCGGCGGCCGCCCTGCGGTCCCGGGCGCTGCGGTGGATGCGCCGCAGGGACAGCTCCAGATCTTCGCGGGGCGTCGGCATGACCAGCTGGGACAGCGGGTCGGTGAACACGAATCCGACCTGCCGGCGCACCCGTGCGCCGTCCGTGGCAGTGCTGATTCCGTTGACTGTCACTTCGCCGGAACTTGGCAGGACCAGCCCGTTGATGAGGCGCAGCAAGGTCGATTTGCCGGAACCGTTGCCGCCGATCACGGCGATGCGCGCTTCTGTCAGGTCAGCGCTGATGCTGCGCAGAATGGTGGACGGTCCCCGGCCGTGGCCGGGGACCGTCACCTCGACTTCCCTAAGACGGACCGAATTCACCGGCGGCGGCGCACCAGCAGATCCGGGAACGCCTTGTGCAGGCTGACTGCCACGAGGACGGCGAAGACGTTCTTGACGATGTCACCGGGGATGAACGCTGCGTCGGCCAGGACAGCAGCCCCGAGTGCCAACTTGCCGTTGACCATCATGCCGAGCACGCCGAGGGCATGCGTGGTGATCAGGCCTGCGAGGGTGGCCGCGAACATCCAGACCGCGCGCCGTCTGGTGCCGCTGCGGATAATCAGCTGGGTAAGCAGGCCCACGAGCGCGGCCGACAGCGGGAAGGACAGCAGGTAGCCGGCCGATCCGCCGGCCAGCACGCCAAGCCCGCCCGTGAAGCCGCTGAGTACCGGAAGGCCGGCCAGGCCGACGGCGACATACAGCCCTGCCGCTGCGGCGGCCCGTCCGGCGCCGAGCACCAGGCCGGTGAGGGTCGCCACCAGAGTCTGCAGCGTCAACGGTACGCCCAGCACGTTCCCCGCCGGAATCGGCGGCACCGCGATGGAAGCAGCCAGCAGGGCCGCGAAGACAGCGATGAGGGACAAGTCCGTGGCATTCCAGCCGGCCTTGGTCAGCCGGGCGGCATCGGTGCCGTGGCTGGCTCCTGGGTGGAGGTTGGGCATTCGTCTTCCTTCTGTTGCAGACCTACAAAACGTGCCGTCAGGAGTCGACAATAGCGCCTCGGCTTCCGGAGCAAGTTGTAGGTTACCTACCACGTTGGCGCGGTCGGTAGACTGGACAGGCTGCGTTCGCACAATCTTCCCTCTGCTGAAAGGCTTTTGTATTGATTGCCGTATCTGGTCTCGAGCTCCGCGCCGGCGCACGGCTGCTCATGGAAGCGGTGTCATTCCGTATCGACAAAGGGGACAAAATCGGACTCGTCGGCCGCAATGGTGCCGGCAAGACGACCATGACGCGGGTCCTGGCCGGCGAAGGGCTTCCCGCCGCCGGGCAGGTCACCCGGAACGGCCAGATCGGCTACCTGCCGCAGGATCCGCGGACACCGAACATGGAGCAGCTGGCCCGGGACCGGATCCTGTCCGCCCGGGGCCTTGACGTGGTCGTGTCCAGGCTGCGGACTGCGCAGACGGAAATGGCCAGCGATGACCCTGCGGTCCGGGACAAGGCGATGGGGCGGTACGACCGGCTGGAGGCGGAGTTCCTGGCCGGCGGTGGATATGCCGCCGAGGCCGAAGCCGCTGCCATTTCCTCCAACCTGGCCCTGCCCGACCGCATCCTGAACCAGCCCCTCAGGACTTTGTCCGGCGGCCAGCGGCGCCGCGTCGAACTGGCCCGGATCCTCTACTCCGGCGCCGATACGCTCCTGCTTGACGAGCCCACGAACCACCTCGACGCGGACTCCATCAGCTGGCTGCGGGAATTCCTCAAGGGCCACCAGGGCGGCCTGATCGTGATCAGCCACGACACGGAGCTGCTGGAAGCGACGGTGAACAAGGTCTTCCACCTGGACGCCAACCGCGCCACGATCGACATCTACAACATGAACTGGAAGCGCTACCTGACGCAGCGGGAAACCGACGAACGCGCCCGCAGGCGCGAACGGGCGAACGCGGAAAAGAAGGCCGCCGTCCTGATGGACCAGGCCAACAAGATGCGTGCGAAGGCGACGAAGGCCGTGGCCGCGCAGAACATGGCCAAGCGGGCCGAGAAGCTCCTCAGCAGCCTCGATGCCGTCCGCGCCCAGGACCGCGTCGCGGCCCTGCGCTTCCCCGACCCCGCGCCCTGCGGCAGGACCCCGCTCAGCGCGGACGGACTGAGCAAGTCCTACGGCTCGCTGGAGATCTTCACCGACGTCAGCCTGGCCATCGACCGCGGCTCCAAGGTCGTGATCCTCGGGCTTAACGGCGCGGGCAAGACGACCCTGCTGCGCATGCTGGCCGGCGTGGAGCAGCCGGACACCGGAGAGACGGTGCCGGGCCATGGACTGAAGATCGGCTACTACGCCCAGGAGCACGAAACGCTCGATACCGAGCGGACCGTACTGGAGAACATGCGCTCCGCCGCTCCGGACATGAAAGACGCGGAGGTCCGCGGAATCCTCGGTTCCTTCCTGTTCTCCGGAGATGACGTCGACAAACCGGCCGGAGTGCTGTCCGGCGGCGAAAAGACCCGCCTGGCCCTGGCCACGATTGTCGCCTCATCGGCGAATGTCCTGCTGCTGGACGAGCCGACCAATAACCTGGACCCCGCCAGCCGCGCCGAGATCCTGGGCGCCCTGCGGACCTACACCGGAGCCGTGGTGCTGGTCAGCCACGATGAGGGCGCCGTCGAGGCCCTGAATCCGGAACGTGTGGTCCTGCTGCCCGACGGCGTCGAGGACCTGTGGAGCGACGACTACCTTGACCTCGTGACCCTCGCCTGACGCCGGGGGCACTGACGCCGGGGAGCCGCCTTCGCGGACTCAGTCGCTTTCGACGACCTCGCGGCCGTCGAGCGGCTGAAGCGGGCGGTTGTTATCCGCATAGGCCGCCTCGAGCCTGCCGATCTGTTCGGGGCTCAGCATGATCGGTGTCTTCAACACCACCCACTGGACGCCCTCGGTGCACGGCGGCGTGGTCAGGCTGCCTTCGTACTGGAAGTTGGCGGTGTCTTCCGGCAGCAGGCTGTCCCACCGGATGCTGCCGGCTTCGGCTGTGGGGGAGGCGCCGGCGGCATCGATGAAATCCGTCCAGGCGGCGTTTTCCGCGCCCTGGGTGGCCAGGACTGCAAGCACCAGCAGTTCGCCGTCGGCATTGCTGTGCACGAAGTGGAATTCCACCGGCTCGGTGTTCCCGTCGATGGTGTGTTCGGCGTCCGCGTGGAAGTGCAGCTGCGCCAGCCTGAATTCCTCCCCGGCGAAGTTCAGGGCGTTTGCGGCATCCCCGGCTGCGGTCTCCGGAGCGGCCTGTACCGTGTGGCCGGTATCGACTATCCGGGCCGCCCCCGGGGCGTAGTGGAGGCTGATGGGTTCGGCGCGGCTGTCCTGGCCCCCGCTGTCCTGGCCCCCGCTTTCCTGGGCCGAGCCCGAGGTGATCTGGATGGGAGACTGCTCGGTACCGGTGGAACAGGCGGCGTAGCTGCTGTCCAGCTGGGCCCATTGTGCGGGACCGTCCGCGCCCTCCTCGTAGCTCCATTCCGCCGGTGCCTGCCCGGGAGCGGAGGCCGAAATGCCGGGGCTGGCCGGATCAGCCGGCGTGCCGGTGTCGCCACAGGCGGCGAGGGCCAGGCCGGCAGCCGCCAGCAGGCCATGATGCTTGCGGACGCGCATGCTTCCAGCTAACCGCTAGAAGCCCTGGGCGTCCAGCAGTGCGTCCTCTTCCTCTTCGGCCGTGGGCTTCCGCCGCTTGCGGTCCGGGTGCTTGCGGTCAGGGCGCCGGCGCGGCGCCGGGTTCGCCTGGTGCATATCGTCGTCGTCCTCGTCGCGCCAGGGCATCTGGGCCTGCTGGCGGGCGGCGTACCCGAACCCGACGAACATCAGGACGCCGAAGGCGAACCACTGCATGGAATAGGACAGGTGCGGTCCCTCATCGATGGAAGGCTTAGGCAGGGCGACCGGGTTCACGGAGGCCGCCGGTGTTTCCTTGGCCATGAGGCCGTAGGCCCCGGTCAGGATCGGATAGTCGAGTTCATCCTGGTAGGCGGGCAGGTTGATCGATGCCAGCTGGCCTTCCGGAGCGCCGCGCTGCAGCGTCCCCTCGCCGGGCTTGATCCGCGCGGTGACGGTCACCTGTCCCGAAGGAGCGGCAGGTATGGTGTCAGGCTGCCCTGCCTGGTTGTTACCGATCGGCAGCCAGCCCCTGTTGATGATCACGCTCTCGCCCGTGGCCAGCCGCAGCGGCACCAGCACCTCGTAACCCGGCCGTCCGTTCAAGGGACGGTTCCGGACGATCCGCTGGTTGCCGGCGTCGTACGTTCCCACCATGGTGACCGGCAGCCACTGGCGGGACGCATCGAAGTCCGCGAAATTCTGGCCGGCTTCACTGAACGGCACGGGTGCGCGGTCGTAGTTGGCCTCGATTCTTTCAATCTCGGCCACGGCGGCGTTGCGCCGGTCCATCTGCCACAGACCCAGCCCAGCACAGGCGGCGGCCAGCACCACTGCCAGGACGAACCAGCCGATCCACTTGCTGCTCAGGAGGAAGCGGTACATCAGCGGCCGCCCTCCGCCGGGGCGGTTCCGAGGGGGAGGGTTTCCTTCCACAGGCCGCGCAGCTTCAGGTAGTCTTCCAGCCACTCGCGGTGCTCACCGCAGGCCAGCCAGGTCTTCCGGCGCTCCGGGGTGTGGATCCTGGGATTGTTCCACAGCAGCTGCCAGCTGGCGTCGTGCCGGCAGGCTTTCCGGGAGCAGATGGCCGACGGCGCGGCGGGGCCGCCCGTGAGCTGATCAAGAATATTCATACGGTCGGCGGGACCTCGTTCTTCGGGGCGCCGTTCATTGGGGCGCCGTTCGTCGGGGCACGGTTGGTTGGGGCGCCGGGCGGCTTGACGGTAGGTTCGACGGCGGTCGGTTCGGTCGTGGGGGAGGCTGTCCCGGGCGGACCGGCCTCATTCTCCGGGTCAAGGACTTCGCCTTGCAGGACGGCTGTATCCGCGCCGTCGGGCTCCATGGGGCCGGCTTCCAGCTCCGCGACCGGCGCATGGTCCAGCAGCGATTCACTGTGCCCAAGGGTGTTGTCGCTGCCGGCGTTGGCGATGATGACCGCAAAGTACGGCAGGAATACCGCGCCCGCGATCAGGACCCAGACCATCCAGCCGTCGACGAAGAAGATCAGCACCAGGCAGACGAAACGGATGCCCATGGAGATCGAGTACTTGACCATGCGGGAGTGCATGTCGGCGCTGTGCGCTTCATGGGCGTCCGTGATGTTGTGGACGTCCTGCTGCTTCTTGGTTTGCTTGCTCATCACACTCCCGGGGACTCCATCAATTCTCTCACTGCCGGGCCCGGACTTAAACCCGGCGCGCGCAGCCGAAGCCGGACCGGATCACCGTACCGCTGCAGCCTGGCCGCTAGGATCGATGGGGACATCGAGACGACCATTCGGAGGAATCTGTGCAGAACGAAGACCAGAACCAGGCGGCTGCAACCGGACGCAGCGTCCTGGTGACCGGCGGCAACCGCGGCATCGGACTGGCCATCGCCCGGGCGTTCCTGGCCAACGGAGACAAGGTCGCCGTCACCTACCGCAGCGGCGAGGTTCCCGAGGGCATGCTGGCCGTCAAGGCCGACGTCACCGATGCCGCGTCGATCGACGCCGCCTTCAGCGAGGTGGAGGCCGCGCACGGGCCGGTGGAGGTCCTCATTGCCAATGCCGGGATCACGCGCGACACGCTCCTGCTGCGGATGAGCGAGGAAGACTTCACGGAGGTCATCGACACGAACCTGACCGGCGCCTTCCGCGTGATCAAGCGGGCGTCCAAGGGCATGATCCGGCTGAAGAAGGGCCGCGTGGTGCTGATCTCCTCCGTCGTCGGACTCTACGGGTCGCCCGGGCAGATCAACTACGCCGCATCCAAGTCCGGCATGGTCGGCATTGCCCGGTCACTGACCCGCGAGCTGGGTTCGCGCGGCATCACGGCCAATGTCGTGGCACCGGGCTTCATCAACACGGAGATGACTGCCGCCCTGTCGGAGGAAACGCAGAAGAACTACCTGTCCACCATTCCGGCCGGCCGCTTTGCCGAACCGGAGGAAGTGGCGAAGGTGGTCCGCTGGGTGGCCAGCGACGAGGCGGCCTACATTTCCGGCGCCGTGATCCCCGTGGACGGCGGCCTGGGCATGGGGCACTGACGCCGAACGCTGTAGGTTTCCTACAACCGTCCTGGATCCGGTGGCTGGCAATATGGTCACTGGATCCATTTCTTTGAACAGTTTCTACAAGAGGAGTTGCCCATGGGCGCACTTGACGGCAAGACAGCCATCGTTACCGGTTCTTCCCGCGGCATCGGCGCCGCCGTCGCCGCGCTGCTGGCCGGCGAGGGCGCCGGGGTCGTCGTCAACTACCGCCAGAAGGCCCCGCGGGCCAACAAGGTGGTGGCCGGGATCGAGGCCGCCGGGGGACGGGCTGTTGCCGTGGGCGCCGACCTGACCAGCGCCGAGGGCGCGCAGGCCCTGGTGGATGCCGCGAAGGAGAATTTCGGCGGTCTGGACATCCTGGTGCTCAACGCCTCCGGCGGAATGGAAACCGGCCTGGGGGAGGACTACGCGCTGCGGCTGAACCGCGACGCCCAGGTCAACATGCTCCAGGCTGCTGTGCCGGCCATGCCGCGAGGTTCCCGGGTGGTGTTCGTGACCAGCCACCAGGCTCACTTCATCCGCTCCGTGCCGACCATGCCGGAATACGAGCCGGTGGCCCTGAGCAAGCGCGCCGGCGAGGACGCGCTGCGGGACCTGATCCCGTTCCTGAGCGAGCGCGGCATCGACCTCGTGGTGGTCTCCGGCGACATGATCGAAGGGACCGTGACGGCCACGCTGCTGGACCGCGCCAATCCCGGAGCCATCGAGGCCCGTCGCGCGCAGGCCGGCAAGCTCTACTCGGTCGAGGAATTCGGTGCCGAGATCGCGAAGATGGTGACGGCCGACGTCGAAACCGGCCACACCGAATACGTGGGCGGAGCGGACTCCTTCCAGAACCAGCAGTAGGACAGCGCGTGGCCCGGGGTGCAGCCCCGGGCCACGCGTCGGTTAAGCCGCCCCGACCCCCGGGGCTACACTCCGGCGAAGTGCCGGACAACGTCCAGGTACGGGACGTCGACGGCGGCGTCCGCGGCCGAACGCACCGCCGGCTTGGCGTTGAACGCCACGCCGAGTCCGGCCGCGCCGAGCATATCCAGGTCGTTGGCGCCGTCCCCCACGGCAATGGTGTGCTCCAGCGGAATGTCCTGTTCCGCGGCCCAGGCCCGCAGTGCGGCTTCCTTGGCCTTGCGGTCCACGACCTCGCCGATGACAGTGCCGGTCAGGTAGCCGCCGTCGACCCCCAGCAGGTTCGCCCGGGCGTAGGTCAACTGCAGGCGGGCGGCGAGCGGGTCGAGGATCTGGCTGAAGCCGCCCGACACTACGGCCACCGGATGGCCGGCCTGCAGGAAGGCCGCCACCAGGACGTCGGCGCCGTCGGTCAGTTCCACCTTGGCCCGGACCTCGTCGATCACGCTTTCCGGCAGGTCCTTGAGCGTTGCCACGCGCGCATGCAGGCTCTGGGTGAAGTCGAGTTCGCCGCGCATCGCCGCTTCGGTGACGGCAGTGACCTCCGCCTCCTTGCCCGCATGCGCTGCGAGCAGTTCGATGACTTCCTGCTTAATCAGCGTGGAATCCACATCCATGATCAGCAGCTTTCGGTCCGCCGCCACCAAGTCGGCAGGTACGACGGCGGTCCCCACCGATCCGGCCGGCGCGCCGCCGGTGACGGTACCGGCGTCCAGCGGGCGGAGGGCGTCGCGCAGGACGTCGATGCCGCCGTCGAACTCCACCGCCAGCTTGCTCACCTCGCAGCGCCGGTCCCCGGCATTCTCCAGTTCGACGATCGTGGCGCCGCATTCCTGGACGGCCGACTGGACGGCGACGAGGTAGCGGTCCGGCAGTTCCGGTCCATAGCTGACCACAAAATAATCCTGCGCCATGATGCGAAAATCCTGTTCGTGCGGGGGCGGCGGGCTGTCCTGGACCAACCCGCGCCGGCGCGGGTTGCGCGCGGCGTAGCGTTTGGCCAAGAACCTCTTACTTAGCCTAGTGTCTACTGATATGAGTGATGTGCTTGAATTGGCCGGGGTCAGTGTTGTTCGCGGCAATAAGACGCTGCTGAACGAGATCGACTGGCAGGTCAAGGATGGAGAGCGTTGGGTCGTGCTGGGGCCCAACGGTGCGGGCAAAACGACGCTGCTGCAGATCGCCGGCGCCCGCATGCATCCCACCCGCGGCAGGGCCGGCATCCTGGACGAGGTCCTGGGATCCGTGGATGTTTTCGAGCTGCGGCCGCGCATCGGCCTGGCCTCCGCCGCGCTGGCCACCCAGATCCCGGAACATGAGACCGTCCTCAATGCCGTGGTCACCGCGTCCTACGGCGTGACCGGACGCTGGCGCGAGCAGTACGAGCGCATGGATGAGCGCCGGGCGTTTTTCCTGCTGCATGCCTGGGGCATGTCCACCTTCATCAACCGTAAGTTCGGAACACTGAGCGAGGGAGAGCGCAAGCGCGTGCAGATCGCCCGTGCGCTGATGACGGACCCGGAACTGCTGCTGCTTGACGAGCCGGCCGCCGGACTGGACCTGCACGGCCGCGAGGACCTGGTCCGCCGCCTGTCCGAACTGGCCGCGGACGAGGAATCGCCGGCCATCGTGCTGGTGACCCACCACCTCGAAGAGGTGCCGCCGGGCTTCACCCACGCGATGCTGCTGCGCGAGGGCGAAGTCGTCGCCGCCGGGCCGATTTCCGAGGTGCTGACCGAGCAGAACCTGAGCGAGACCTTCGACCTGCCGCTGAACGTGACCAGCGACGGCGGCCGCTACACCGCGACCGCGCGTCTCTGACGCGGCCGTCCACGAGCCGGACCGCCGCCTGTGGAGCTGCTTAATGCTGCCCTGATCCTCCTCGGAGGACTATGGGCGGGAACCATCAACGCCGTCGTCGGATCCGGGACGCTGGTCACGTTCCCGATCCTCGTGGCGCTCGGCTATGCGCCCGTCACCGCCACGATCAGCAATGCGATGGGCCTGATCGCGGGCAATATGTCCGGCGTCTGGGGCTACCGCCGGGAGCTGCGCGGCATGGGCCGGACCATGGCAACGCTGCTGCCGGCGTCGCTGGCCGGCGGCATCACCGGCGCCGCGCTGCTGCTGAACCTGCCCGAGGAAGTCTTCGGGTACGTCGCGCCGTTCCTGATCGTGCTGGCGCTGGCCTTCGTGGTCTTCCAGCCGAAGCTGCAGGCGTGGGTGAAGCGGCGCCAGGTGGACCGCGCCATGTCCCGGCAGCACCCGTGGGCGCTGATCCTGCTGGTCTACCTGGCCGGGGTCTACGGCGGTTACTTCGTGGCCGCCCAGGGCGTCCTGCTGGTGGGCATCCTCGGCGTGTTCCTGCACGGCTCCCTGCAGCAGGCCAATGCCGTCAAGACCGTGCTGGTGCTGGCCGTGAATATCATCGCCGCCGTTTCCTACCTGATTTTCGCCTTCGACCGGATCGATTGGCTGGTGGTGCTGCTGATCGCGGTCAGCTCCATGATCGGCGGGCTGCTGGGCGCCGCCGTCGGCCGCCGCCTGCCGCCGGCGTGGCTGCGCGGGGTGATCGTGGTGCTGGGCCTGGTGGCGCTGTGGACGATGGTGGCAAAGCTGCTGTGACTGTCTACGAACTGACCGATGCCGAAGATCCCCGGGTCGCCGACTATACGAAGCTGACGGATACGGCACTGCGCCGCCGCCGCGAGCCGGCCGAGGGCATGTACATTGCCGAAAGCTCCAAGGTGCTCCGACGCGCGCTCGACGCCGGCCACACGCCGCGCTCCTTCTTCCTGGCGGAGAAGTGGCTGGGCGAGCTGCAGGATGTGCTGGACCGGTTCCCCAACGTGCCCGCTTATGTGGGAACGCCCGGGGTGCTGGAGGAGATCACCGGGTTCCACCTTCACCGCGGAGCCATGGCCGCCATGGACCGCCCGGCGCCGCTGGACCTGGACGAGGTGCTCGCCGCGGCGCGCCGCGTCGCGGTGCTCGAGGACATCGTCGACCACACGAACATCGGAGCGATCTTCCGGTCCGCCGCGGCGCTGGAGGTGGACGCGGTGCTGGTTACGCCCCGCTGCGCGGATCCGCTGTACCGCCGGGCCATCCGGGTGAGCATGGGCACGGTCTTCCAGATTCCCTGGGTGCGCCTGGACGACTGGCCGGCGCAGCTGCAGGTGCTGCGCGGGCACGGATTCACGACGGCGGCCCTCGCCTTGGCGGCGGACTCGCTGACGCTCGATGAGCTGGCCGCCCGCCATGACGAGAAGCTGGCGCTGATCCTGGGCACCGAGGGCGACGGGCTGTCCGCCGCCACACTGAGTCAGGCGGACCTGGCGGTGCGGATACCGATGCGCGGCGGCGTGGACTCACTCAATGTGGCGGCGGCCAGCGCCGTGGCGTTCTGGGCGTGCCGGCCGGCTTCCGGCGGCGTTTCCGGTTAGCCATCCAGGGTCCTTTGCGCTAGAGTTGAGTGCTGGCCATCGTGGCCGCACCGAAAACTTTCCACCGACAGTGCCTGGCAAAATCCAGGCAACTACAGAAGGTATTACCGTGAAGACTGATATCCACCCCACTTACAACGCGGTTGTGTTCAACGACCTGGCGTCCGGCGTCAAGTTCCTGACCCGTTCCACCGCCACCTCCGACAAGACCATCGAGTGGGAAGACGGCAACACCTACCCGGTCATCGACGTGGAAATCTCCGCCGAGTCCCACCCGTTCTACACGGGCAAGCAGCGCATCATGGACGCCGCCGGACGCGTGGAGCGCTTCAACGCCCGCTTCAAGAACTTCGGCAAGAAGTAACCTCCCGCTGGGTCATACGCGTTATACATTGAAAGGGTCCGCCCGGCCGCACAGGCCGGCCGGGCCCTTTCGCATCGGATTTCCACGTTGCTTTTCCAGGAGGACGGATGTCAGCAGGCGGCACGGTGAGTGACGGCCATCGGCACGGCGAGTACAAGGTGCTCGGCGGAAAGCTGGTCGTGGCTGATTTCGACGTGGTTGACCACAGGCTGGCGAACGTGTCCATCAGCGGCGACTTCTTCCTGGAGCCGGACGAGGCCCTGCTGGACATCAACCGCGGGCTGACCGGACTGCAGGCCGGTACCTCCGCCGAGGACTTCGCCAAAGCGGTGGAAGCCGCCCTGCCGGCGGACGCGGTGCTGTTCGGCTTCTCCGCCCACGCAGTGGCCGTGGCGGTGCGCCGCGCGCTCTCCCAGGCCACCGGCTGGGCCGACCACAGCTGGCAGGTCATCCCGCCCAGCGTGCTGCCCACCCGCATCAACGTGGCCCTGGACGAAGTGCTGACCGAGGAGGTCGGGGCCGGCCGGCGCCATCCGACCCTGCGGTTCTGGGACTGGGCCGAACCGTCGGTGGTGATCGGCAGCTTCCAGTCCCTGCGCAACGAGATCGATCCCGCGGGGGCCGAGAGGCACGGCATTACTGTGGCGCGGCGGATCAGCGGCGGCGGCGCGATGTTCATGGAGGCAGGCAACTGCATCACCTATTCGCTGTACCTGCCGCAGACCCTGGTGGACGGCATCAGCTTCGCGGATTCCTATCCGTTCCTGGACAGCTGGGTGATGGCGGCGCTGGAGGAACTGGGCATCAAGGCCTGGTACCAGCCGCTCAACGACATCGCCACGGACCAGGGCAAGATCGGCGGTGCGGCGCAGAAGCGGCTCGCCAACGGCGCGATGCTGCACCACGTGACGATGTCCTACGACATCGACGCGGACAAGATGATGGATGTGCTGCGGATCGGCAAGGAGAAGCTGTCGGACAAAGGCATCCGCAGCGCGAAGAAGCGCGTTGACCCGCTGCGCCGGCAGACCGGTGCCAGCCGGAAGGACATCATCGATACCATGGCCCGGACTTTCACGGACCGCTATGCTGCCCACGTCTCCGGTATCACCGAGGACGAACTGGCCAAGGCCAAGGAACGGGTGGAGACCAAATTCGGCACCCCGGAGTGGATCGCCCGCGTACCGTAGCCGGCCGGAGCCCGCGGGCTCCAGCCCGCAGCTCAGCCCTTCGCCTGGGCGGCCAGCGCTCTGACCAGCTGGTCCCGCTGCTCGATCACGATCCGGCGCAGTGCCGCGGGCGCTTCGGTGTTGCCGGCCAGCCAGGCCGCGGCCTGTGCCGCCACCGGATGGCCCTCCGGGGTCTGGCCGTCGGCCAGGTCCTGCTCCAGGGGAAACAGGCCGCGCACTACGCGGGTGGCCAGCTCGATGCTCCTGGTCTCCCAGACGGTCCGCAGCGAAGCGAAGTAGTCGTCCCGGTAGCCGTCCGCCAGCTCCGGCCCGCTGGCGCCGAAGCCCTCGATCGTGGCGCTGAGCAGCTCGTTGGACAGCTCATTGCCGTGGACCGCGCTGCGCCAGGCGTCCGCCTTCACCGCGGGCAGCGGGCGGGCGGTCATCGCCGTCCGGTGGCCGACGCGTCCGGCGCCCGTGTTGTCCCGGGCCAGTTCCGCCTCGAGCTCTTCCGCTCCGGCGGCGCCGGTGGCCGCCAGCGCCTGCCACAGTTTCCACCGCAGCTCCGCGTCCAGTGCCAGCCCCTCAATGGTCTCCCGGCCGGACAGCAGTCCGGCGATCAGCTCCCGGAGCGCCGGCGTGCGGCGTCCCAGGGCAGCCGCGGTGCGTGCCCAGACCAGCTGCAGGTCGCTGCCGGGTCCGGTCGCCTTGAGTTCCCGGACGACGACGGCGGCGAGCGCCTCGCGGGCAGCGTCCCGCCGGCGGCGTGGACAGTAATGGTCGATGGCGTAGCGGGCGTTGTCCAGCAGTACCTGCAGCACACCGACGCCGTCCTCGCGGGGTCCGAAGTGCTGCACGGCGTCCACGTATTCATCGGCCGGCAGGATGGCGTCGCGGGTGGCGGACCACAGCGCGGTCCAGCAGCTGGCCCTCGCCAGCGGGTCGTCGAGGCGGTCCAGGCCGGCCAGCAGTGTCTGCAGCGACGGTTCGTCGAAGCGGATCTTCGCGTAGGTCAGGTCCTCGTCGTTCACCAGCAGAAGTGCGGGCCGCGGCACTCCGGCCAGTGCGGGAATTGCGGTGCGTTCGCCGGCGGCATCCACGTCGACGGAGGCTGTCCGCACCAGCCGCCCGCCGGCGTCGTAATCGTAGAGTCCCACTTTGAGCCGGTGGGGACGGAGCTGTGCTTCGCCGGTCACCGGATCGCGCGCGTCCTGGACCAGGACGGCGGACCGGAACCGGCCGGCGTCGTCCACGGTGAACTCGATGTCCAGAGCGGGCACGCCGGCGGACTGCAGCCACAGCCGGGCCCAGTCTCCCATGTCCCGCCCCGAGGCCTCGCTGAGCACGGACAGCAGGTCGGCCAGCGAGGTGTTGCCGTACGCGTGGTCGCGGAAATAGCGCCGGGCAGCGGCGGTGAAGGCATCGAAGCCGACGAAGGCGACCAGCTGCTTGAGGACCGCGGCGCCCTTGGCATAGGTGATGCCGTCGAAGTTCTGCTTCGCTGCTTCCAGATCGGGGACGTCCGCCACGATCGGATGGGTGGTGGGCAGCTGGTCCTGGACGTAGGCCCAGGCCTTGCGGCGGTTCGCGAAGGTCACCCAGGCCGTGCTCCATTCGGTGGTTTCCGCGACGGCTAGGGTGCCCATGAAATCCGCGAAGGATTCCTTCAGCCACAGGTCATCCCACCAGGACATGGTGACCAGGTCCCCGAACCATATGTGCGCCATCTCGTGCAGGAGGGTCGTGGCCCGCGCCTCGTACTGGGCGGCGGTCGCCCTGCCCCGGAAGACGTAGTTCTCCGTGAACGTCACCAGTCCGGGGTTCTCCATCGCACCGAGGTTGTATTCCGGGACGAAGGCCTGGTCGTATTTGCCGAAGGGGTACGGGTACTGGAAGAGATCGTGGAAGAAATCCAGGCCGCGCTTGGTAACGGCGAAGATGCGTTCCGGGTCGAAGGCTGCGGCCAGTGACGCCCGGCAGTAGGCGGCGAGGGGGACCTCCAGGACGCCGCCGTCCTCGAGGATCCGGCTCCAGCGGTCCTGCGCTGCGTGGTAGGGGCCGGCCAGGACGGCGGTGATGTAGGTGGAGATGCGCTGCGTCGGGGCGAAGTCCCAGCGCGAGAAGCCGGGCGTTTCCGGCAGCTGGCGGCGGGCGGCTTCGGCGCCGTTGGACACGACGGTCCAGCTGCTGGGCGCCGTGACGTGGAAGGTGAAGGCGGCCTTGAGGTCCGGCTGTTCGAAGTTCGCGAAGACCCGGCGGGCGTCGGCCGGTTCGTACTGGGTGTAGAGGTAGGTCTGCCCGTCGGCCGGGTCCACGAAGCGGTGCAGGCCCTCGCCGCTGCGGCTGTACAGGGCCGTGCCGGCGACCTCGAGGCGGTTCTCCTGCTGCAGCTCCGGCAGCCGGATCCGGGCACCGTCGACGACGTCGGCCGGATCCAGCCTGCTGCCGTTGAGGACTACGCTGTCGATGCCGCCATGGATGAAATCAAGGAAGGTTTCAGCGCCGGGTTCACTGCAGCTGAAGGTGATGAGGCTGCGCGAGGCGAAGCCGGCGGCGTCCGGATCCGGAGCCGTCCGCAGGTCCAGCGAGACGTCGTACCCATGGACGGTGAGGAGGGCGGAGCGCGCCGCCGCTTCGCCGCGGCTCAGATTCTCATTGGTCACCCGGCCAGTCTAGCGGCGGCGCCCGCCGTCACCACGGAGACGGCTTGTAGTCCTTGAGGAAGCAGCCGTAAAGGTCCACGCCGGCCTCGCCCTGGACCACGGGATCGTAGACGCGGGCGGCGCCGTCGACCAGGTCCAGCGGGGCGTGGAAGCCTTCCGCGGCCAGCCGCACCTTGGTCGGGTGGGGCCGTTCGTCGGTGATCCAGCCGGTGTCCACGGCGGTCATCAGGATTCCGTCCGTCTCCAGCATCTCCTTGGCGCTGGTACGCGTAAGCATGTTCAGCGAAGCCTTGGCCATGTTCGTGTGCGGGTGTCCCGGGCCCTTGTAGCCGCGGGAAAACTGCCCTTCCATCGCGGAGACGTTGACCACGTACTTCCGCCGCGCCGGCGAGGCTGCCATGGCCTGCCGGAGACGGCTCACCAGCAGGAAGGGTGCTGTGACGTTGCACAGCTGCACCTCCAGCATCTCCAGCGGGTCCACTTCCTCCACCGACTGGACCCAGCTGTTGGTATGGTGCAGGTCCGGTACCAGCCCGCCGGCGTCGATCGCGGTGCCCGCAGCGATCCGGTCCAGGCTGGCCGAGCCGGCGGTCAGCGCCAGGGAGGTCACGGCGTCGCCCGCCAGCACCGGATGCTCCGCGATGCTGCCGGCCAGCGCGATGGGATGGGCATCGTGCGTGTGGCCGAAGGTCACAAGCTGGGGGCCGCCGTTGGATTCAAGCGCGGCGGCCGGCAGCGGTTCGCTTTCGGCCTCGACCAGCGGCCGGTAGGCGGTGCCGGAACGGCGCACGGTCTGGGCGGCGTTGTTGATCAGGATATCCAGCGGCCCGGCGGCGGCAACGGAATCGGCCAGCGAGATGACCTGGGCGGGATCGCGCAGATCGATGCCGACGATCCGCAGCCGGTGCAGCCAGTCCGCCGAATCCTCCATGGCAGCGAACCGCCGGGCGGCGTCCTTCGGAAAGCGGGTGGTGATGGTGGTATGCGCGCCGTCGCGCAGCAGCCGCAGGGCGATGTACATGCCGATCTTGGCCCGGCCACCGGTCAGGAGGGCACGCTTGCCGGTCAGGTCGGTCCTGGCGTTCCGCTTGGCGTGGCTGAACGCGGCGCAGTCCGGGCACAGCTGGTGGTAGAAGGCATCCACCTGGGTGTACGGCTGCTTACAGATGTAGCAGGGCCGAGGGCGGATCAGCGTTCCGGCGCTGGCTCCGGGGGCATTCGAGGTCAGCGGGATGCCGAGCGTTTCATCGTCGATCCGGTCGGGGGAACCGGTTGCCGTCAGGGCCACCACGGCCTTGTCGGCGGCCGAGACCGCGTCCCGCTTGGTGGTCCGGCGGACTTTCTTCACGGACTTGAACATCTTGGACGTGGCACGGCGGACCGCGACATAGTCAGGGTGGTCCTCGTCGAGGTTGTGGATCTCGGAGAGCACGCGCAGGCAGGTCTCCAGGTCGTCGCGGTTCAGCTGGCTCATGGGTAGTGTCACTTCTGCGGCAGGAGTATGAAAATGCCATATGACTCTACCGTGTCCGCACCCCGGTAACCGAAACGGCCGGCGGGGTGCACCCGCCGGCCGGAACGGTTACCGCAGAACAGCCCTAGACGGTGCGGACCGCCTCGCCGGCCAGGTCGCCGGCAGGGACGACCTGCCCCTTGGTCAGCACGGTCAGGCCGGAATCGGTCACCGTGAATCCGCGCGCCAGGTCCAGCTCGCGGTCGACGCCGACCGTCGCGCCGGCGGGGATCCGGACGTTCTTGTCGATAATGGCGCGCTTGACGATGGCGCCGGGACCGACGGTTACCTTGTCCAGGAGCACCGAGCCGCTGATCCTGGCGTTTTCATCGACGAAAACGTCGTGGCTGAGCACCGAGTCGTTGACGTCGCCGCCGGAAATGACGGCACCGCTGGAGACGATCGAGTCGCAGGCGCTGCCTGCCGCGCCGCTGGCGCCGCGGACCAGCTTGGCCGGCGGCGCGATGTTCTGGCGCGTGTAGATCGGCCATTCGTTGTTGTAGAGATTGAAGGCCGGCATCGGGGAAATCAGGTCCATATGGGCGTCGTAGTAGGCATCCAGGGTCCCTACGTCGCGCCAGTACTGGCGGTCGCGTTCGGTGGCGCCGGGGATGTCATTGGCGGTGAAGTCGTAGACGGCCGCATCGCTGCGTTCCACGAAGTAGGGGATGATGTCCCCGCCCATATCGTGCTTGGTCTCCAGCCGTTCCGCGTCCTTCTTGAGCGCCTGGACCAGGGCATCGGCGTCGAACACATAGTTGCCCATGGAAGCAAGGAAGCTGTTGGGATCGTCCGGAAGCCCCGGGGTCGAGGCCGGCTTCTCCACGAACCGCGCAATTCGGCGGGGATCGGCCGGGTCAGTCTCGATGACACCGAACTGGTTCACCAGGGACAGGGGCTGGCGGACCGCGGCGACACTGACCGAAGCGCCGGTCGCCTGATGCGCGGTCACCATCTGCTCGAAGTCCATCCGGTAGACGTGGTCGGCGCCGATGACGACGACGATGTCCGGCTCGGCGTCATGGATCAGGTTCAGGGACTGGTAGATGG
This sequence comes from Arthrobacter sp. B0427-1-12, assembly GCF_059092905.1. Classification (NCBI taxonomy): domain Bacteria; kingdom Bacillati; phylum Actinomycetota; class Actinomycetes; order Micrococcales; family Micrococcaceae; genus Arthrobacter; species Arthrobacter sp. B0427-1-12. The sequence continues at coordinate 61,710 of NZ_JBNHIC010000017.1, forward strand.
CGTTCGCGCTGCCCAGGAACCAGCTCTTGCCGACGCGCTGCTGGGCGGGCACGGAGGCAATGTAGTTCTGCAGTTGAGTGGACAGCCGCCAGGTCTCGGAAATGTGGCGGTCGAGGCTGTGGGACTTGTACTGGGTCAGCACCACGATCTGCCGGTACCCGGAATTGACCAGGTTGGACAGCGCGAAATCGATCAGCCGGTAGCTGCCCGCAAACGGAACTGCCGGCTTGGCCCGGTCCGCGGTCAAGGGCATCAGCCGCTTGCCCTCACCGCCGGCCAGCACAACCGCCAATACCTTCTTCAAAGCCATGAAAACATCCCCTGCACCGTCGTGTTGTATCCAGCTTGTTCCGGGGAGGACCCCTTGAACTTCACACTAGATCACATTCTCCGGTCTGGACTACGTTAGGTTGCGTGCGCGTAGACATTGTGACGAAAGAATTCCCACCAGAGATATACGGCGGAGCGGGGGTCCATGTAGCTGAACTCAGCCGGGTCCTGGCCGCCCAGGTCGACTTGCGGGTCCGGTGCTTCGGCGCCGAACGTCCCGCCGACTACCACGGCGCCAAGGTCCAGGCCTACGGCGTCCCGCAGGAACTGGCCGCGGCCAACGCCGCCGTCCAGACGCTCGGCGTGGATCTGGGCATCCTGTCCGACGTGGCCGGGGCGGACCTGGTCCATTCCCATACCTGGTACGCCAATATGGCCGGCCATCTGTCCTCGCTGCTGCACGGCATCCCGCACGTGCTCAGCGCCCACAGCCTGGAGCCCCTGCGTCCGTGGAAAGCGGAGCAGCTCGGCGGCGGCTATGCGCTGTCCTCCTGGGTGGAGAAGACCGCCTATGAGGCGGCTGCGGCCATCATCGCGGTCTCGGACGGCATGCGCCGGGACATCCTGCGCAGCTATCCCCAGGTGGATCCGGCCAAGGTGAAGGTGGTCCATAACGGCATCGATGTCTCGCTCTGGCAGCGGGACGAAAACGACAACGTCGTCCGCTCCCTGGGCATCGATCCGGAACGTCCCAGCGTGGTGTTCGTGGGCAGGAACACCCGCCAGAAGGGCGTGCCGTACCTGCTGCGCGCCGCCGCGAAGCTTCCCGCGGACGTGCAGCTGGTGCTCTGCCTGGGTGCCGCCGACACTCCGGAACTGGCCGCGGAAACGGCCGAACTGATCGAGCAGCTGCGCCGCGGGCGCGAAGGCGTGGTGTTGATCGAGCGGATGCTGCCCCGCAACGAGCTGATCCAGGTCCTCAGCCATGCCACTGCCTTTGCCTGCCCGTCGATCTATGAACCGCTGGGCATCGTGAACCTGGAGGCGATGGCGTGCGGTGCCGCCGTCGTCGCCAGCGCCACCGGAGGTATCCCGGAGGTAGTCGACGACGGCGTCACCGGCACCCTGGTGCCGCTGGAGCAGCTGACCGACGGCACCGGCACGCCGCTGGATGCGGAGCAGTTCGTGACGGACTTCGCAGCGGCGCTGACCGCCGTCGTTTCCGATCCGCAGCGGGCGCGGACGATGGGGGAGGCCGGCCGCCGCCGGGCGGAGCAGCACTTCTCCTGGGATTCCATCGGCCAGGCCACCCTGGACGTCTACCGCTCCGTGCTGTAGGCATCCGTGCTATAGGTACCTGAAGCCGCCCGGGCTTCGCGCATGGCGCGGGCCCGGGCGGTTTTTTCGTCCACCGGCGCGGTGCCGCTGGCCCGCTGGTCCCGCTGGTAGGCCATGGCTTCGTCCTGCCGCTGTTGTTCCGCCCCGGAGGCGATCGGTGCGCGCAGGTGGCGCTCGTCGTAGCCGAAGGCGTTGACGAGATCCAGCGCATGCGGGCGGAGCCTGGCCAGCAGGCGGTTGATGTACTCGCCCAAGGTGCGTGCACGCTGTCCGGAAAGCCGTCCGTACATCAGGTACCAGGCCAGGTTCTTTTCGATCAGGCCCAGGCCGAAGAGGTCGCGGACCCAGGTCAGCACCTGGCGGGTGCCCGCGTCCTGGATGTCCGGCAGCGCGCTGGTGAAGGCCTCCCACTGGAGCAGCTCGGCATGGGCCCTGGCGGTCTCGACCAGTTCGTTCTGGTGCCGGTTGAACAGCGCCGCCGCTTCATCCTGGGGCAGCCGGCCGACGCCTTTGAGGGCCTGCGCAATCTCGCCGATCATGGCCTGGACCCGGTCCGTCAGCAGCTGGCGCTGGGTCTCCGGGTCCCGCAGTGCGATGGCGGACTTTTTCTCCGAACCGGTGTCCACCATGGTCTGGGCCATCTGGCGCAGCCCGGTGCGGTGCAGGGTCAGGCTGGCCGCCTGTCCCGCGACAAAGCGTGCGAGCGCGCCGAAGTTCATATTCCGGTACTCTTTTCCCAGATCCGCCAGCAGCCGCTTGGCCACCAACTGGAGCAGGACTGTGTTGTCGCCCTCGAAGGTGGCGTAGACATCCAGGTCGGAGCGCAGCGAGGCGAACCGGTTCTCGATCAGGAAGCCCGCCCCGCCGCAGGCCTCCCGGCATTCCTGCAGGGTATCCAGGGCGTGCCAGGTGGACAGTGGCTTCAGTGCCGCGGCCAGGGTCTCCAGGTCCTGGCGGTCCTCATCGGTGTCGTGGGCGCCGGAGAAGACATCATCGAACTTCCGCAGCAGTTCCTCGTGGGCGAAGGCGGCGGCATACGTTGTGGCGATCCGCGGCAGCAGGCGGCGCTGGTGCCGCTGGTAGTCCAGCAGCACCTCTTCGGTGGTGCTGGAGGAGGAGTTGAACTGGCGGCGCTCGGAGGCGTACCGCACGGCGATCTGCAGCGCCACCTTGCTGGCGGCCACCGCTGCGCCGTCCAGGGAGACCCGGCCCTGCACCAGGGTGCCGAGCATCGTGAAGAAGCGCCGTCCGGGGCTTTCGATGGGGGAGCTGTAGCTGCCGTCCGCCGCCACGTCGCCGTAGCGGTTGAGCAGGTTGGTGCGCGGGATCCGGACCCGGTCGAAGTGCAGGCGTCCGTTGTCGACGCCGTTGAGCCCGCCCTTGATGCCGTCGTCGTCGCCGCCGACGCCGGAAAGGAAGTTCCCGTCCGCGTCGCGGATCGGCACGTAGAACGCGTGCACGCCGCGGTCAACGCCCTGGGTGACCAGGTGGGCGAAGACGACGGCGGCGATGCCGTCTGTGGCCGCATTGCCGAGGTAGTCCTTCCAGGCACCCCGGAACGGGGTATGGATGACGAATTCGTCCGTCGCCGGATCGAACGTTGCCGTGGTGGCGATGCTGGCCACGTCCGAACCGTGGCCGGTTTCGGTCATGGCGAAGGCGCCGGGAATCGACAGGTTCATGATGCCCGGCAGCCACTTGTCGTGGTGTTCCTCGGTCCCCAGATGCATGACAGCCGAGCCGAACAGGCCCCATTGGACGCCTGCCTTGATCTGCAGCGACGGATCGGCGACCACCAGCTCCTCGAAGCCGGCGATGTTGCCGCCGTGGTCATCGGCGCCGCCGAGGCGGGCAGGGAAGGCCCGGTGGACGGCTCCATAGCCGACCAGGAACCGCAGCTGCGCGGTAATGCGCCGGCGGTGCTCGGTGTGGGTCAGCCCTTCGATCTTGTGGGTTTCCGGACGGGCCGCGAGTTCGCGCGCTTGGCGCCGCACCGCGGCCCAGGTGCCCAGCAGCTGCTCACCGAGCGCCGCGACATCGACGACGGCCCGGTCGTCGTCCCGGATGGCTGCGGTGGCGGGTACTTTGACGGTGCGCTGTTCGGCTACTTGCGTCATTGCCTGTCCTTTTCAGTCGTCTTGTCCAGGTCCTTGTCGAGGCTGAAGGGTGCGGGCACCGACGCGGAGATGCCCCGGTACAGCCAGTCGGTCAGCCGTTCGGCCATCTGCTCCTGCGATGGTTTGCCCGGTCCGTCCGGGGTGCTCAGCCACAGCTCACCGGCGGCCCGCACCATGCCAATGGCGCCCGTCGGCCAGAACAGCGCCGCGTCGTCCATGCCGCCGCCCGGTGCCAGGTAGGCCCGCATTGGCTTGGCCATCATCGCCGTGATGGCGGCGAAGAAATCGCTCAGGGGCCGCGAGCTGTCCGGATCCGCCGGATTGCTGAGGGCGTCGGCAGCGCCGGTCCGGGTGACAAAGGCGTAGACATTCGGTGAGGTCGAGGCCAGCTGCAGGTAGGCGGCCACCATGGCATGCAGCCCCTGCCGCGGCGTGGTCGCCGTCCGGGCCGCGTCCAGGACCTTCTCCTGCAGCTGTGCGATGACCACCTCGCCCATCGCACGCTGCAGCCCCGCCTTGTCCCCGAAGTAGCGGTAGAAGACGGACTTGGACGTGCCGGCGGCGGCGGCGATGTCCTCCATCGACGCGGTGTAGCCCAGCCGGTGCACGGCGCGGCGCGCTGTCCTGATGAGCTCACGACGGCGGCTGGTGCGGTGGGCGTCCCACCGCACCGAGCGTCCGTCCCCGGATACGGCGGCTGCTGATGGGACGGGCACGCCGGCAGGAATCAGTGCTGGGCTGTTCACGATACCCAGCGTATCAAGTACGCTGGGTATCGGTAACTGTGAGGACCCGAAGGAGACCGTTCCATGCCTGCAGAATCCCCGGAACAACCGGCATCCACCGTGCGCACGGCCGTGATCATCGGCGGGAACCGGATCCCGTTCGCCCGGGCCGGCGGCGCCTACGCCCATAGCTCCAACCAGGACATGCTGACCGCGGCCCTCGACGGGCTCGTTGCCCGCTTCGGTTTGCAGGATGAGCGCATCGGTGCGGTGGCCGCCGGCGCGGTGCTGAAGCATTCCCGTGACTTCAACCTGACGCGGGAGGCTGTCCTGGGCTCCGCTCTCGCGCCGGAAACGACGGCCTACGATGTCCAGCAGGCCTGCGCCACCGGCCTCGAGACGGTCGTCGGGCTGGCCAACAAGATCCGGCTCGGACAGCTCGAATCGGCCATCGCCGGAGGTGTTGATTCCGCTTCGGATGCGCCGATCGCCGTCAGCGAGGGCCTGCGTACGGTGCTGCTGGACCTCTCCCGCGCCCGTACGGCCAGCCAGAAGCTGGCCGCCGTCAGCAGGCTGCGCCCCAAGGACCTGGCGCCGCATGCTCCCAGCACGGCGGAACCGCGGACCGGATTGTCCATGGGCGAACACCAGGCCCTGACCACGGCGCACTGGAACATCAGCCGCGAGGCACAGGACGAACTGGCCCTGGCCAGCCACCGGAACCTGGCCGCCGCCTATGACAGCGGATTCTTTGACGACCTGGTGACGCCCTACCGTGGACTGTCCAAGGACGGGAACCTGCGTCCGGACACCTCCTTGGAGAAGCTGGCGAAACTGAGCCCCGTGTTCGGCCGGAGCCTGGGGGACAGCGCCACCATGACGGCGGGCAATTCGACGCCGCTGACCGACGGAGCGTCCGCGGTCCTGCTCGGCTCGGAGGACTATGCGGCGGCACACGGTCTGCCGGTCCTGGCGGAATTCGTTGACGCGGAGGCCGCCGCCGTCAACTTCGTCCACGGCAAGGAGGGCCTGCTCATGGCACCGGTCTACGCAGTTCCGCGGCTGCTGCAGCGCAACGGGCTTACGTTCGAGGATTTCGATTTCTTCGAAATCCACGAAGCCTTCGCCGCCACCGTGCTGAGCCACCTGGCGGCCTGGGAAAGCGACGAATTCTGCCGCACCCGGCTGGGACTCGACGGCGCGCTGGGCAAGGTGGAGCGCAGCAAGCTGAACGTGAACGGCTCATCCCTGGCCGCCGGGCACCCGTTCGCCGCCACCGGGGGCAGGATCGTCGCTTCGCTGGCGAAACTGCTCCACGAGCAGGCCCGGAACACGGGCCGCCGCGGACGCGGCCTGATTTCCGTCTGCGCGGCAGGCGGCCAGGGCGTCGCGGCCATCCTGGAGGCCCGGTAGCCGATGACGGACACCTACCTGACACTCGTCAATTCCGGCATTACCAGCCAGATCGCCAGGTCGCTGAAACTGCCGCGGCCGGCGGTCCTGCGCCGCCACGACGCGTCCGGGCCGCTGGTGCCGGGTCCCGTCCTGCTGGTCGGCGGCGGTGCCGCCGCGCTGGCAGGCATCCTGTCGGGCTGGGGACTCGACGTCCGGAACCAGGCCACGGACAAACTGGGCGCGATCATCGTCGCTGCCCAGGACCTGTCGGATCCGGCGGATCTGGCCGCACCGGCCCTGGCACTGGGCGGGGCCCTCCGCCAGCTGGCGCCGGGCGGGCGCGTGCTCACCGTCTCGCGGCCGGCAGCGGACGCGGCCGACCCGGCAACGGCGGCGGTACGGCAGGGCGTGGAGGCAATGCTGCGCTCAGTGGCGCGCGAGCTGCGGGCCGGTGCCACGGGCAACGGGATCCTGCTCGCCGACGGTGCGGACATCACGGCGCCCTCCGCGCAGGCTGCGCTGCGGTTCCTGCTTTCAGGCAGGAGCGCCTATGTCGACGGACAGTTCCTGCGGATCGGCTCCGCAGCGGGAGCCCTTCCCAAGGACTGGGAGCGGCCGCTGGCCGGCAGAACCGCCGTCGTTACCGGCGCCGCGCGCGGAATCGGCGCCGCGATTGCGGAGGTGCTGCACCGCGACGGCGCCCAGGTCGTCGCCGTCGACGTTCCGGCTGCCGGCGAGCAGCTGGCCGCGGTGGCGAACCGGACCGGCGGTACCGCCCTGCAGCTGGACATCACCCGCCCCGACGCCGGCGAGCGCATCCTCGCGCATGCGGCCGGACGCTATGGACGGCTGGACATCTTCGTCCACAATGCCGGAATTACCCGGGACAAGCTCCTGGCCAACATGGATGAGGCCCGCTGGAACTCCGTCATCAGCGTCAACATTGCGGCCCAGCTGCGGATCAATACGGCGCTGCTGGCGTCCGAGGTCTTCGGCCGCCGCGGCCGCATCGTGTCGCTGGCTTCCACCAGCGGCATCGCCGGAAACCGCGGCCAGGCCAACTACGCTGCTTCCAAGGGCGGCGTGATCGGCATGGTCCGGGCCACGGCGGCCCTCATGGCGGAAGCAGGCGGTTCCATCAACGCCGTCGCCCCCGGCTTCATCGAGACGGACATGACGGCGCGCATGCCGTTGCTCACGCGCGAGGTGGCCCGGCGCCTAAGCAGCCTGCAGCAGGGCGGGCTGCCGGCCGACGTCGCCGAAGCGGTTTCCTTCCTGGCCAGCGACGCGGCCGCGGGCATCAACGGGGAAACCCTGCGGGTCTGCGGACAGAACCTGGTGGGGGCATGAAAGAGCGCATTCTGGCGGAGATGCCGTCCCTGTCGCGGCTCTACCTGACGGCCGCGGGAACAGCGGCCCGGCAGCGCCTATCGAAGCACACCGTGCCCGCGGAACTGCCGGCGGAGCGCCACACCGTGGCGGACATCGCGGTGGACCCGCTCCGGCTCACGCGGTTCCAGCACCTGCTGCAGCAGCCGGCCCGGGACTGGCTGCCGTCGGGGTTTGTGCACGCGCTCGCGTTTCCGGTGGCGATGAGCGTCATGACGCGCGCGGACTTCCCGCTGCCGCTGCTGGGCATGGTTCACCTGCACAATGACGCCGTGCACCGGCGGCCGGTCCATTTCAGCGAACCGCTGACGATCACGGCCTGGGCTGAGCGGCTGCGAGGCCATCGCTCCGGCACGCAGGTGGACATGGTGGCCAGCGCCGCCGTGCGCGGAGAGCCGGTGTGGCAGGGGCGATCCACCTATCTGGCCAAAGGCGTCTTCGGTCTGGCCGCGGACCGCGCAGCAGCGGACAGTGCAGCCCCGGACAGCGCAGCCCCGCGCGCGGTCGAGGGCGCCGCCGTTGGAACCCGGAACCGGCCGGACTTCACACCACCGGCTCCCACGGCTATCTGGCGCCTGGGCGCGGACACCGGGCGCGGATATGCGGCCGTGTCCGATGACTTCAATCCGATCCACCTCGGCGTCCTGTCGGCCCGGGTCCTGGGCCTGAAGAAACCGATTGCGCACGGCATGTACCTGGCCTCGCGGGTTCTGGGCGATGTGGGCGGCCCGGGAACCGGTGCCTTCGAGTGGTCCATCGACTTCGGGTCCCCGGTATTCCTGCCAGGCGTAGTGGCGGTCGCCATCACTGACGATGCACGTGCCGGCGCTTGGTCGGGGTCGGAATTCGTGGGCTGGAACCAGCGCAGCCTGCGGTGCCATTTCACCGGTTCCGCGCGCCGGCTGGAGGCCTGAACCCGCGGAGCGGATGAAGGAACCTTCATATGGGCATCATCTGATCCTCATCTAGGCCCGGTTGACTGGGTGACAACGGAAGCAGAGCAGCACCTTCCGAAGCCGCGGGACCGACTCGAGGAGAAACCATGTCACTGGCCGTCCATCCCCATCCCATCCACCTCAGCACCGATGCAGCTCCGGTCACCGGCTTGCACACCGGTCCGGCCGCCAGCCTGGACACCGGCCTAGATGCCGTTGAACCGCGCCGCCTGCTCCGGGCCAAGAAGGCCTACACCACCCGCTTCCTGGCCCGCCGCCTGAAGTACAGCGCCGAAGGTTTCACCCTGGCCGCGGGCAACGGCGTCGTCCCCTCGGCCGGGGACATCGTGCTGGCCCGCGTCACGCAGGTCGGCAAGCACACCAAACTGGAGGGCCCCGGCTCCCGCCGGCAGTCGCTGTTCGTGGGTGACGAAATCCTGGTCGCCTACGGCCACCGCTATGCTCCGGACCAGTTCCTCGCCGAGGTGCCGGGCGACCTCGACCGGTGCCATCTGGTCGCAGCCGGCGGCATGGCCGCACGGGTGACTGCCCGGCATGCAGGGGTCGGCGCCCCCACGGCCATTGAACCGATCGGACTGCTGGCCGATGCGCACGGCGTGCTCAACCTGGCCCGGCTGGCGCCGCGGCGCGTCACCCCGGATGTGGGCGGACTGCCCGGCAGGCCCCCTGTGATCGCGGTCCTGGGAACCTCCATGAACTCAGGCAAGTCAACGACCCTGGGCTGCCTGGTCAACGGGCTGGCCGCAGCCGGACTGGAAGTGGCCGCGGGCAAGGCAACCGGCACAGGCTCGGGAAATGATCCGCTGCTCTTCGCCGATGCCGGCGCCGCCAAGGTCCTCGATTTCACCGACTTCGGCTATCCAAGCACGTTCCGCCTCGACTATGACCAGGTCACGAGCCTGCTGGGCAGCGTGGTGGAGGCGCTCGCCGAGGAAAGCACCGACGTCGTCGTGGTCGAGATTGCCGACGGCCTCTACCAGGGTGAGACGCGGCGCCTGCTCTCCGACCCAATGTTCCACCGCCTGGTGGACCGCGTGGTGTTCTCCGCCGCCGACGCTCTCGGCGCCACGGCCGGCATCGGGGTGCTGCAGCAGGCGGGACTGCGCCCCGCCGCAGTGTCCGGGCTCCTGACGGCGTCGCCGCTGGCGGCCCGGGAAGCGGCCGCTGTCATCGACGTGCCGGTGCTCGACACCTATTCGCTGTGCGAGCCGACCGTGGCCCTGGGGCTGCTGCCGGTGCGTGCCAGCTGATGCTGCCTAAGCTCCTGGCGCCCGGACGGCGCAGGCTGATGCTCCTGCTCGTAGCCAACGGGCTCGGCCAGGCGGCGCTGGCCGGCGCAGGAGCCTTCCTGATGACCTGGCTCCTGGGGGCGCCGGATGCCGGCACCCGGATCGCCGCCGTCGCGGCCCTGGTGGCCGCCGCGCATGGCGTCGGCGGTCTGCGGCTGCTGGAGCGGGTGCTGGCGGAGAAGCTCGGCCAGCACTATGTCAACGAGATCCGCACCGGACTGGTCCGGTCCGCCTTGGTGGCCGAGACCGGACCGTCGCTGGGAATCACCGTCGCCCGGACGACGAACGACCTGTCCAGCGTGCGGAACTGGATCGCCCTGGGCATCGCCCCGCTCACGGTGGGCGTGCCGCTGATCCTGGGCAGCGGTGCGGCACTGTGGTTCCTGGCTCCGGCGCTGTCCGCGGCGCTGCTGCTGCCGTTGTGCCTGCTGGCCGTGGCGCTGTTCCTGTTGGCCCGACCGGCCTTCGCCAAGGCGCGCATCCTACGCCGCAGACGGGGCCGGCTGGCGGCGCAGATAGCGGACACTGTGGCGGCCTCGGTCACGATCCGGGCGGCCGGCGGCGTCCGGCGGGAGCTGCGGCAGGTCGAGCGGCTGGGCGGCAAGGTGGCAGCAGCCGCCGTCGAGCGGGCCAGGATCGCCGGCTTCATCCGCGCCTCCGCCGTCGTGACCGCCTCGGTCACCGGCACAGCCGTGGCGGGAACCGGTGCCTGGCTGGGGATCGATGCCGCCACCATCGCCTCCGCCCTGACTGTTGTCGGCGTGATCGCCGCGCCGGTCAATGACCTGGGGCGGGTGGTGGAGTACCGGCAGAATTTCAAGGCGGCCCGCCGGATCCTGGGTCCGGCGCTCGCCGCTGGTGCGCCCACCCGCCCGCAGCAGGATGCCCGCCCGCAGCAGGAAGCACGACGGCGGGAGGGTGCCGAAGGCGGAACAGCTACCGAAGGCGGAACAGCTACCGAAGGCATGGGTTCGGAAGGCGCCGGCCTGGTGGTCGAGGGACTGGTCCTGGACGGGACCGCGCTGCCGCCGCTCGCCGCTGCGCCTGGGGCCCGGATCGTCCTGGGAACGCCGGATTCCGGGACCGCCACCCGGCTGTTCGAAATGATCCTGGGTGTCCGGGCCCCGGAAGTTCCCGGGGCCCGGATCTGCATCGGAAGGCACAACCTGCTGACCCTCCCGTCCTCGAAACGCCGCGTCCTCGTCGGATACGCGGCCAGGGGGAGCGAGCTGGAGCGCGGGACGATTGCGCGTGCAGTGCGGTACCGGCGGCCCGATCTGGACGAGCGGCAGGCCCTGCCGGCACTGGCCGCCGTCGGTCTGTCGGACCGGGTAGCCACACTGCCGGAGGCCGAGCGGACCGTGCTCAAAGGGGGCGGTGAGCCGCTGAGCGCATCCGAGCGGGCCAGGCTGCAGCTGGCCCGGGCGGCCTTCGGCGAACCCGCGCTGCTGCTGGTCAACCATCTGGAGGAGGACCTGGACGCGGACGGCAGGGCCCGCTTAGCGGAGGTTCTGCAGGGCTACCCCGGAACCGTGGTCCTCGCGGCGGCCCGTCCGCAGTCGCTTCTGGACCGGTTCGAGGTCTGGAGGCCCGTTTAGCGGACGAGGTCCGTTCAGCGGATGGTGGCGAAGCCCTTCGCCCACGGCAGCAGCTGGTCGAGCATGGGGGCCAGGGTGGAGGCGTTCTGCTCGGTCGGCTTGAACTCGGAGAAGTTCTCGAAGTCGGTGAACAGGGAGAACATGACCTGGTTGCGGACATGGGCCAGCTGCAGCTCGGAGGCGATGGTGCGCAGGTGCTCGACGGCGCGGGCGCCGCCCATGGAGCCGTAGGAGACGAAGCCGGCGGCCTTGTTGTTCCACTCGACGGAGAGGAAGTCGATGGCGTTCTTCAGCGAGCCGGTGATGGAGTGGTTGTACTCCGGGGTGACGAAGATGTAGCCGTCGAATTCGGCGATCTTGGCGGACCAGGCCTTGGTGTGCTCGTTGGTGTACTGCTGGTAGCCGGCGGGCATGGCCTCGTCCAGTACGGGCAGGTTGTAGTCGGCGATGTCGACCAGCTCGAATTCGGCGTCCGTGCGCTGGGAGGCCTGCTCGAGGACCCACTGGGCCACGGAGAGGTTGTTCCGGCCGGGACGGGTGGTTCCGGTGATAATGGCGATCCTGGGCAGTCCCCGGTGTTCCGGATCGGCCGGCAGGCTGGCCGGAATAGCGTCCGCGGCGGGGGCGGTTGCACCGGCAGCGGCAGCGTCTGCATGATGCTGCGGTGCAGCGGCGGCAGCGCCGGAGCGGGACGAACGGGAAAACAGTTTGCTGAACCAGGACATGGGACACCTTCGCAGTCGGTTAGTTGATACTTCAACAATGTTAGAAAGAACAAGGTGATGTGTCAACAAATGCCGCAGGGGCCCTCCGCTGATTGGCGGAAGACTCCTGCGGCGCCGGTGCTGTCCCGGCACTACGGGCGGCAGCCGCCCTGGACGGTCTGGAACCGGTCCAGGCGATAAATGAACGCGGCCATCGCCTCGCGGGTGATCGGTTCACCGGCGCGGAATGTGCGGTCCGGCCAGCCGTTCGAAATGTTCGCGTGGTTGAGCCAGGCGATTTCCTTGTAGAACTGGGCATTGACGGGCACATCCCCGAACGGGCTGGCTGCCGGTGCGACGTAGCCGGCGGCGGCCGCGATGTTGCAGTGCTCCCCGCTGTAGCGGTGCAGGAACGCGGCCATCGCCTCACGGCTGATCGGCTCTGACGGATGGAACGTGCCGTCCCACCAGCCTTCGGCCAGTCCGGACTGCGCCATCCAGGAGATCTCCCGGTAGAACTGGTGGCTGGTGGGTACGTCGCGGAAGGGAGAGACCGCCGGCGGCGTGAAAGCCGGACGGCCCGCCATCCGGTATATGAAGGCCGCCACTGCTTCGCGGCTGATCGGCTGGTAGGGCCGGAAAGTACCGTCCGGCCACCCGTCGGCCAGATCGCGATCGTACATCCAGAGGATCTCGCCGGCGAAGCCGGAGGCGTTGATGTCGCTGAACGGGGAGCCGGCGTCAATTGTGATGCCCGCGGCGTCGTTGTTGACGTAATTGATGTGCACCTTCGTCCCCGCGTGGGTCGTGAAGGTCTGGCCGGCCTGCCAGGCATGGTTCGGGCTGTAGAACCCGGCGAAGGGCCGGGTATTGGGCATCAGGATCAGGGAGCTGGCGATGGTGGCGCCGCCGCGCTGGACGATTTTTACGCCCCGGTTGCCGTTGTGGGCAGTATTCGCGTCCCAGTTATGGGGAGCGCGGAACTCTACGTAGTACACCTCACCGCTCTTCGGGTCGGTGAACTTCAGGGCGCGGTTGGCTTCGTAGCCTGCCCAGGGTTTGAGCGTGTAGCTCCGCCGTCCTGAGGCGACGCCGACGTTGAGGATTTCGACTCCGCGGCCAAAACGGCCGTAGTCCCAGAAGGAGGAACTGATGACCGGCATGTTGTACTGGGCAGCACCCATTAGGTCGGTGGTATCGCCGTACTCCCGGATGGAGCAGGAGGAATCGGCATAACCGCCGGAGCTGCTCGCTCCGGTATCGGAAGCTCCGCTGAGGCACTGCAGGCTGTCGGCGTGCATGAGACCCAGGGTGTGGCCGACCTCGTGGGTGACCACGTTGTTGGTGAAGTTGCTGGGCAGGGGCATCAGGATGCGGCCGCCGGTATCGTCGCCGCTCCAGCCGGCGCCCAGGGCGCCGCCCCACAGATTCGCCGTCGGAATGAAGACCAGCAGGGTGTTGTAAGGGCGGTTCACCCAGCCCAGCTCGCGCGTGACCGTGTCCATGATGGTCCAGTAGGACTGGCTGGAGTGGGCGCTGGACGGAAAGGCGCGGACTTCGTTGGCGATCGACAGGCTCAGTCTGTTGTCCGAGAGGGAGCTCCAGTACCTGCTGGCCTCGCTGACCGCGTTCCGTGCTCTGCCGAGGTCGATGGCATTGGTATCCGCGTAGGATTTGTCCGCAAGCTTGACAGTGACCAGGTGGACGTTGATGTTCCCCGCCCGGGCGAGGCCTGAGGCGCCCTGGACCTCCTCCAGCGTCTGGGTCCCTTGGATGCCCTTCGCGGCAGTACCTGTGCCGGTTTCGAAGGTGTGCGCTGAGTGCGGGGTGCCCTCCGCCATTTCGACCGGAACGGTATCCGGCGACGGCGGTGGCGCTGCCTGCGCCAGCGGGACGGACAGTGTGGTCACGGTGGCTGCGGAGAGCAGCACCGCCATGAGGGCGGCAGCGGAACGCTGGAGTAATGGCATGGTTTTCCTTCATGGAATGGCATGCTCCGGAGTCGCTGAGGGCTTCGGAGCGCGCGGCACGGAAAGGCACCCGGCCAATGCAGGGGTGTCCGAAACGTGCCACTGGGGTGGTTTCGTAGTTATGCCGGATGACTTTGAACGACAGCTGTCGTGGCGGCAAACATTCGCCTGCATCGACCGATGCCGGCGGCTATGGGCCGGACCGGTGGCCGGCAGCGAAACCCTAGCTGGATGAGTGGAAGCAGTTCATGATTTCCCCCAAGTGAACGGCAGCACTAACTCCGTAAGGCTACAGGCGGCGTGGCTAATCTCACAATTCACTCATGTAACAATCCACCCATCAGCAACATGCGCAGCTGCACCTGCTTCCCGGCTATTGCACCGGCCCGGCTGGTGGTCTTCACTGGAGGAACAGCACCAGTGGAGACATCCGATCCATGAGCCAGCCAACAGATCCTGACGCCGCGGCGGCGGCTTCCGACCTCGCCGCTGCGATCGCCCGGATGCTGCTGGTGGATCACCATGTCCACTCCGTCCTGAAGTCGGAACCTGGCCTGGCGGGCCTGGAACTGCAGCTCAGCGAGGCATCGCAGCCGCCGCGGCCGGGGGAGAGCCGACTTGATTCCCAGCTCGGCTATGCCGTGCGCCGCTGGTGCTCGCCGGTGCTGGGCCTGGCACCGGCTGCGACGATGGGGACCTATGCGGAACGGCGCGCCGAGCTGGGCACAGCGGAGGTCAACCGGCGGCTGCTGCAGGCCAGCGGGGTGGGGACCTACCTGCTGGATCCGCTGCCCGGGGCGGATCTGGCGACGTCCGCACAGCTGGCCGGCTGGTCCGGCCGGCCCGTCCACCGGATCATCCGCCTTGAGGCACTGGCAGAGTCGGTCATCCGCAACGGGACGTCCGCGGCTGTCTACCAGGACGACGTCGAGGCGGCGCTGGCCGCCGCGGCCCCCGGTGCCGCCGGCTTCAAATCGATCGCCGCCTACCGCTGCGGACTCGATTTCGACCCGCGTCCGCCGGATCGGCGCCAGGTGAGGGCCGCCGTCGACCGCTGGCTTACCGGGAACGACGCCGGCACGCGCCCGCGTGCCACGGACCCGGTGATCATCCGCCACCTGCTGTGGACCGCGCTCGGCCTGGCGCGTCCGCTGCAGTTCCACACCGGATTCGGCGACCCGGATGTCGACCTGAGGACGGCGAACCCGCTGCTGCTGCGCAGGTTCATCGACCTGGCCCAACCGGCAGGCACGCCGATCATGCTGCTTCATTCCTACCCGTATCAGCGCGAATGCGGTGTCCTGGCCCATCTGTATCCGAATGTGTATTTCGACGTCGGGCTGGCGGTCAACTACACCGGGGCACGCAGCGCAGCCATCATCGCCGAGGCCCTGGAACTGGCCCCGTTCGGCAAGCTCCTCTTTTCCTCGGATGCCTATGGGCCCGCCGAACTGCACTATCTGGGGGCGCACCTGTGGCGCCGCGGCATGGTCCGCGTCCTGGGCGAATTCGTGGACAGCGACGAGTGGACCGAAGCCCAGGCCATCCACGTCGCCAAGTTGATCGGCTGCGGCAACGCCTGCCGCGTCTATGGACTGGAACCCGACTCCCGGGAGGAATGAAACATGACCAGCACAGATGATGCCTTCGGGACCGCTGCTGCACAGTACATTGATCGGATTGCCGACGAACTCGACCTGCGGGGCATCCGCAGCGTGCTCGGTTCCGTCGTGGACATGAGCGGGGTCGCCCGCGGCAAGAGCGTACCGCTGGGCAGGCTGCGGCAATTCGCCTCGGCGGGCATGGGGGCCGCATTGTCATGGAGCGTCTTCTGCGCCGACGACACCCTGGCCTTTACGCCCCGCTTCACGGTGGTAGGGGATTTGCGCCTGCGGCTGGACGTCGATGGCCTGCGCGACATCGGCACCGGAACCGCCTGGGCGCCCGCCGACGTCGTCAACCAGGACGGCACGGCCTCCGAATATTGCACCCGCACGCTGCTGCGCCGCGCCGTGGCGGACCTGGACGGCGCCGGTGTGGACAGCCGGGTGGGCTGCGAACTGGAATTCACGCTGGCCCCGGACAGCGCAGGCCGGACGGGGCGCTGGGCGGCCTACGGTGTCTCTGCTGCGCTCGCCGCCGGGGAGTTCTTCCACGACGTCCTTGAGGCAGCGGACGTGGCCGGCCTGTCCATTGAACAGTTCCACGCCGAATACGGGCCGGGCCAGTACGAGCTGTCCCTGTCCCCGGCGGACCCGCTCACCGCGGCTGACGCCGTGGTCTTGGCCCGGATCCTGGTCAGCAGGGCCGCCCGCAGGCACGGGTTGCCCGTCTCCTTCTCGCCCATGCCGCAGGAAGGCGCAGCCGGCAACGGCGCGCACCAGCATCTTTCCCTCGCTAAGAGCGGAAGGCCGCTGTTCTCCGGCGGCTCCGGCCCCCACGGGCTGCAGACCGAGGGGGCCGGAGCCATCGCGGGCCTGCTCAGTGCGCTGCCAGGGCTGATGGGCGTGCTGGCCGGTTCCCCGGTGTCCCACCTGCGCCTGAAACCCAACCAATGGTCGGGGGTCTTTCGCTGCTGGGGCCTGGAAAACAGGGAAGCCGCGGTGCGGCTGTGCGCCGCCACCCGGGGAAACCCACACGGGGCGAACATTGAACTCAAATGCGTGGACGCGTCCGCCAATCCCTACCTCAGCACCGCCGTCATCCTGCACGCGGCGCTGGAGGGCATCGCGGAGCGCGCCACGCTGCCCGCCGAGGCAACCGGAAATCCCGCGGACCTGACCGAGGCCGAACGCGGGGCCCGCGGAATGGACCTCCTGCCGGCCGGACAGCAGGAGGTACTGGAGCACCTGAAAACTTCGCCGGCGGCCAGACGCATGCTGGGGGACGGCATTTTCGAAGCGCTCGCCGCCGTCCGCGCCCATGAGCAGGTGGCGTTCGACGGCGTGCCGGTCGCCGCCGCGGTCGAACGGCTGCGTTACGCCTGGTCGCTGTGAGCCGCTTGCCGGGCCGGTTACTGCGGGCCGGTTGCCCGCCGGCGGGCCCCATTCCCTGCCGCAGCCAAGGCTCCTAGAATTGGGGCATTGACTGTCAACGGAGCTGGACGGATGTGGGCATCGTGGCTACCAAGGCACCCCGCGAAGGCATCAACGAGGCTGAACTCACCGTGGGCAAGCCCAAGACCAAGTCCGTGGGAGTGCCCGGCATCGCCCATGCGATGGAAATTGCGGTCAAGCAGATGGGCGCCGTCCGCAGCGCCAGGACGCTGCTGCGGGTCAACCAGAAGGACGGCTTTGACTGTCCGGGCTGCGCCTGGCCCGAGGGGGACCACCGGCACCGGGCGGAGTTCTGCGAAAACGGGGCCAAAGCGGTAGCCGAGGAAGCCACGCGCAGGCGCGTGACGCCGTCGTTCTTTGCTGAACATTCCATAGCCCACCTGCGGGAGAAAGACGACTTCTGGCTGGGCCAGCAGGGCCGGCTGACCCATCCCATGCTGCTTGACGCGGGGGCCACCCACTACCGGCCGGTCAGCTGGGACCAGGCCTTCGGCGTCATCGAGGAGGAGCTGCGCGGGCTGGATGGCCCTGACGAAGCGGTCTTCTACACCTCCGGCCGGACGTCCAATGAAGCAGCCTTCCTCTACCAGCTGATGGTCCGGGGGCTCGGCACCAACAACCTGCCGGACTGCTCCAACATGTGCCACGAATCCAGCGGCTTCGCCCTGACGGAGTCGATCGGGATCGGCAAGGGATCGGTCAGCCTGGAGGACGTCCACTGCGCCGAACTGATCCTGATCGTCGGACAGAATCCGGGCAGCAACCATCCACGGATGCTTAGCGTGCTGGAGAAGGCGAAGCAGAACGGCGCAGTGATCGTGGCCGTCAATCCACTGCCGGAGGCCGGCTGGCAGGAATTCCACAACCCGCAGACCGTCCGCGGCCTGGCCGGAAGCGGGACACGGCTGGCCGACGACTACCTGCCCATCCGCATCGGCGGCGACCAGGCGCTGTTCCAGGCCCTGGGCAAGCTGCTGCTGGAAGCGGAGGAAGCCGCGCCGGGGACCGTCTTCGACCGGGAATTCCTGGACGCGCACACCACCGGGCTCGAAGCCTACCTGGAACACGTGCGCGCACTTCCGTGGACCGAAATCCTCGCCGCCACGGGGCTGACCCAGGCGCAGATCCGCGGCCTCGGTGCCCGGCTGCTGGCGTCCAAAGCCACGATCGTCACCTGGGCGATGGGCCTGACCCAGCACAAGCATGCGGTGGCCACGCTGCGGGACATCGTCAACGTGCTGCTGCTGCAGGGCAATATCGGCCGGCCCGGCGCCGGCGTCTGTCCGGTGCGCGGGCACTCCAATGTGCAGGGCGACCGGACCATGGGCGTCTTCGAACGGATGCCCGAGTGGTTCCACATCGCCCTGGACACGGAATTCCAGTTCCTCTCCCCACGGGCCCACGGCTGGGACACCGTCGGCGCCATCCGTGCCATGCGGGACGGCGCGGCCAAGGTCTTCATGTGCCTGGGCGGCAACTTCGTCCGGGCCACGCCGGACACGCTCGTGACCGAAGCCGCCATCGCCAGCACCCGCCTCACGGTCCAGGTCTCCACCAAGCTCAACCGGTCCCATGCCGTCACGGGACGGCGGGCCCTGATCCTTCCCACGCTGGGCCGCACCGAGCGGGACACCCAGGCCACCGGGGACCAGCGCGTGACGGTGGAGGATTCGATGTGCAAGGTGCACGCCTCGCGCGGCCGGCTGGAGCCGGCCAGCGACCAGCTGCTGTCCGAAGTCGCCATAGTCTGCCGCCTCGCCCGCCGGCTTTTCGACGGCGGCAACTCACCGTTCGGAACCCCGGCACCGCGCGCAGACTGGGCGGCGCTGGAGGGGGACTACGCACAGATCCGCCGGCACATCTCCCGCGTCATCCCCGGCTTCAACGACTACGAGGCCAGGATCGACCAGCCGGGCGGATTCATCCTGCCGCACGGCCCGAGGGACAGCCGCCGCTTCAACACACCCTCCGGCAAGGCTGTCTTCACCGCCAACGAGCTGGAGTACCCGCACGTGCCGGACGGCCGGCTGCTGCTGCAGACCATCCGCACCCACGATCAGTTCAACACCACCATCTACGCCAAGGATGACCGCTACCGCGGCATCCACCATGGCCGAAGGGTAGTGCTGGTCAACGAAGCCGACCTGGCGGAGCGCGGACTGCCCGACGGCGCCCTGGTGGACCTGGTCTCGGAGTTCCGCGACGGCGTCGAACGCCGGGCTGCGGGCTACCGCGCCGTCGCCTATCCGACGCCGCCCGGCTGCGCGGCGGCCTACTATCCGGAGACGAACGTCTTGGTACCGCTGGACTCCGTGGCGGACGTCAGCGGCACGCCAGCGTCGAAATCGGTGGTAATCCGGCTGGAACCGGCCCGGTAGCACGGGACCGGGCGCCCGCCGTCGTGCCGGTCAGCGCTCCGGTGCAGTGAGTGCTTCCGTGCAGTCAGCGCTTCCGTGCGATGCCGGCACGGGCCATGGCCTCCTGGTACGCAGCGCGCATTTCCTCCAGCCACTGCTCCTGCCTGGCCGGCGCACCGGTGAAGGCGCGGTCTCCGGCGGCGTGGACCTCATAGGACTTGAAGCCCCTGGCCCGGATGTTGCGCAGTCCCAGTTGTTCCAGGCGCCGGACCAGCCTGCGTGCCTCGGTGCCGTGGGCGACGAGGGCGGACGCGCGCGGAACCAGTGCCAGGAACCTGATCAGGGGCTTGAGACCCTCATCGAGTTGCTGGTTGGTGAGCTTCCCGTCCCCTTTGTTGAGGTACCACGGGTAGGCATTCCACGGCATGACCTGTTCCGGACGAAGGCCAAGATGCTCAAAGATGGCACTCATGCGGGCCGCGCCGCCATCGTTATTGCCCGCCCCCAGGAAACCGGTTCCGGAATCGGGACTGGACGGATCCGGGCTAGCCGGACCGGGGCTGGCAAAGAGGCTGACGATCTTGCACTGGTCCGCATCATGCATCGGATCGATGTAGGGCAGTTCCCTGCCCGGCTTGAGATCGCGCAGGGAGTCGCAATACCGGTTAATGTCCCCGATATTGGGAGCGTACTGCCGATCCAATTGCTGCTTCGTGTGGTCAAGGTCGGCTGTACGTACTATCAAACTGGACTCCTCAGGGACTACGCCCAGGGTGAGTTCCCCAATACGTGTCGCTTTACCCAGTCTACTCGCGTGTGCAGTGGGACTTGCATCCGGAGCCGGAAGCGTGGAGGGTAGTAAGCACCCTTAGCAATGCGGTGGGCGGACGGACCGCGGACCGTCGAGGAGGCTCGGATGCTCATCCTGTTTGGTTTCAAGACGGTGCTGCGCCCGTTGTTTTCCAGGCCCGGCACCTGCCGGTACTGCCATCAGCACGCCGAACAGCGGCTGGAGGAACGCGCCACCAAGTTCACGTTGTTCTTCATCCCGGTCTTTACGACGCGGAAGCGGTACCAGATCAGCTGCTCCTACTGCGGTGGGAGAACCGAGGTCTCCCGGCAGCAGAAGGAGGCCATGGCGCGGTAGGCGCGCCCGCCGAATTCCCAGCAGTCGAAGAGAGGATTGTGCATGACCGAGGAACCCACGCAGGACCAGGAGCCGCAGCTGGTCGGGGGAAACCTGCTCAACGAGCAGGACAACGTCCCGACCGTCAAGCAGAAACGCGAAGCAGAAGGACCCGAATCAACAGGCGGGCAACCGTCCGACGGCACAAGGCCGGACACCATTACCGAAGAACAGCTGACCCACGGCGGAGGCGCCGTGCCCCCGGGCAGCACCGGCGAGGGGAATGCGGATGTTCAGCCGGACGCCCGAGGTCTTGATTTCAGCGAAGAGCGGCCGCCCGGCGACGGCTAGTAGTACTTTGTTAGGTTTTCCGGCGAGGGTCTTTTAATCCGCCGGCGGTCCTGTTAATTTCCTGTTGTGGAGATGAACGGGACGGGGCTGCGGATCG
>NZ_JBNHIC010000018.1:0-81702 GCF_059092905.1 Arthrobacter sp. B0427-1-12
TCGCCTTCCTTCTTCCGGCCACCTTGGCTTGCAGTAGGGTGGCGCGCCCGAGACCGGAGGACATAGGTCAGAGGGTTTGGGCCCCGGCATTGTGAACTGCCGGGGCCCCGCTGCAACCGTGCGGCTGGATTACTCCTCGCCAGCGCGCAGGATCGCGAGGATCCGCAGGATCTCGGTGTACAGCCAGACCAGAGTGACCGTCAGGCCGAAGGCCGCAGTCCAGGAGTAGCGCTGCGGAGCGCCGTTGCGGACGCCTTCCTCGATGGACGTGAAATCCATGATCAGGGAGAACGCGGCCAGGCCGACGGCCAGGACGCCGATGAGGACGCCCAGCGGGATGCCGAAGATTTCGACGCCGGTGCGCAGGCCCCAGGGGTCTTCGGAGACGCCGAAGATCATCAGGCCAAGGTTGACCAGGCTGAAGACGGCGTAACCGATCATCGCGATCATGAAGAACCGGACGGCCTTGGGGGTGGCGCGGACCTTGCCGCTCTTGAACAGTGCCAGCGTGACGCCGAAGACGGCGAGCGTACCGATCACCGCCTGCAGCGCGATGCCCGGGAAGATTCCGTCCAGGACACCGGAGATGCCGCCGATGAACAGGCCTTCGAACCCGGCGTAGGCCAGGATCAGGGCCGGCGAGGGCTCGCGCTTGAAGGCGTTGACCAGGCCGAGGATGAAGCCGACGATCACGCCGACGATCATCAGGCCGGGGATCATCCAGCCGACCGCCGCGCCGACGAGCACCAGGGCCAGGCAGCCGAGGGTCTTCATAATGACGTCGTCATAGGTCATGCGGCCCATCTGGGCGGGGCCAGCGGCAGGCATGTTGTACATATCCTGCAGCTGCTGGCTGCTCATCTGGGACTGCTGGACCGTGGGGGCCGCGCCGAAGCCGACCGTTGGATAATTGCCGCGGGATTGTTCGCGGAAATTCTTCCCGTTGAACACGGGATTGCCGCCGAGTGCCATGTGACTGTCCTAACGAATGTGTGGGAGCCGGTTAGCTACCTAAACCCTATCAATGTCAACGATCGGGCAGGCAGAAAATTCCCCAGGTTCGCCGAGGCAACCACGTGGCGTGGGCAGGCGGTGGCTAAACTAAGTAAGGTCTGCCCTCCACCCACTACCGACTGGACCCGCATTGCCCCCCGTTGACTCTGCCCAAGAAGCTCCTCCCACGTCCCTACCGCTGCGCATGCTGCACGACCGCATCCTGGTCTCGCTCGACAAGGAAAGCAGCGAACGGCGCTCCTCCTCCGGCATCGTCATCCCGGCCACGGCACAGATGGGCAAGCGGCTGGCCTGGGCCGAAGTCGTCGCCACCGGGCCGAACGTGCGCCAGGTGGCCATCGGCGACCGTGTCCTCTTCGATCCGGAGGACCGCTCCGAGGTGGAGATCTCCGCCAAGGAATACATCCTGCTCCGCGAGCGCGACATCCATGCCGTGGCCGAACCGGAGGAAGCCGCTACCAGCATGGGCCTGTACCTCTAGGCAGCGGCCTTCAGCTGTTCCGGTCCGGGCAGGGTCATCAGTGCTTGCCTGAGGCTATAACAGGACTCCGCACAGCAAACACCAGGCATCCCCGATCATTTCGTACCAGACCATCCCATCCCCCCTTCCCAGTCCGTTATGCCGGGACAACGAACAGGACAACCGGATAGTTCAGGTGGGGACGGTTGCGCGTTCAGGAAGGCTTCCCCTGGTCACCGTGATGGTGCCCCAGGTGGGACTCGAACCCACACTTTGCGGATTTTAAGTCCGCTGCCTCTGCCAATTGGGCTACTAGGGCGTGCTCCGGCACCCATCAAGACTACTCGATGGCGCGCCTGAAGCGCGCAGCACGGAAGCTACAGTTCCGAGAACGGTCCAGCGTAGCGGAAGGTCCCGCGCCCGCAGGCACCGCCCAGCGCCAGCGCCATGAAATGGTCTCCCCAGGCCGGATCCGGTGCCTGGATGCCCAGCGATGCCGCCGGCACGAACCCGAACCGGGGATAGTAATCCAGGTGCCCGAGCAGCACGATGGAGCGCTCCCCCATCTCCCGCGCCACCCGGATGGTCTCCTGCATCAGGGCGGTGCCAATCCCCCGGCCCTGCTCCCCGGGCAGGACGGCAATGGGCCCCAGCCCGAGGGACGGCTCCTCGCCGATCCAGCCGCGGGTGGTAATGACGTGGCCCAGGACCCGGCCGTCCGCCTCCGCCACCAGGGACAGTCCGGGAATATACTCCCGGCTGCGGAACAGCCGGCGCAGCAGTTCCACCTCGGCCGGTTCGGGCCCGGGATCGTCGGAGCTCCGGAAGGCCTGGGCGGCAATCTCCAGGACGGCCGGCCGGTCCTGCGCTGTTTCGGGTCGGATAAGCATTCTTCGCAGTCTACGCTTTCGGAACCGCGCTTAAGCGTGCGCGGCGGCGGCCGGTGACCCGCTTCAGGTGACTAGCTGGCCGCCTTGACCGGCTCCGTCTTCTTCTTCCGTTCCCGCGCGGTGCCCACCGGTGCCACGGACGGGGTGGCCATCTTCGGCGTCGGGGACGTCGCCTCGCGGAAGGTGCGCTGCGGATCGTTGGCATTGAGGATCTGCGTGGTGTCCTTGCCGGCCACCCAGTTCAGCACCCAGTTGCCGATGACGCGGACCTTGCGTTCCATGGTGGGCATGGCCATGCCGTGGTAGCCGCGGTGCATCAGCCAGGCCAAGGGGCCGTGCAGCTTGAGGACCAGCTTGCCGGCACCCACCTTCGCCACGCCCTTGTACATGCCCAGGCCCGCGACCGCACCGATCGTGGTGTGCCTGTAGTCGGTGACCGGTTGCCCCGACCGCTGGGCCAGAATGTTCTTGGCCATGTGCTTGGCCTGGCGCAGGGCGTGCTGCGCATTGGGCACGCAGAAGCCGCCCACGCCGCCACCGGACAGATCCGGCACCGCGGCAACGTCGCCGGCGGCCCAGGCGCCTTCGACCACGCCGTCATCACCGGTCACGCGCAGGTCGGCACCGGCACGGATGCGTCCGCGTTCGTCAATCGGGAAGTCGGTCTTGCGGACCATGGGGTTGGCCTGCACGCCCGCGGTCCAGACCAGGGTGTCGGCGTCGAACTCGCCAGCGGGACTCTTGTCCGCCATGTTGATCAGCTTCAGGTGGCCCTCCTCCGCCGACGCCAGCGAGGTGTTCAGCAGGACCTCGATGCCGCGGCCGCGCAGTTCCTCCACCACCCGCTCGGCCTGCTTTTCGGTGACCTCCGGCATGATGCGGCCCATGGCCTCCACCAGGACGAAGCGCAGCTCCGAGACATCCAGCCGGTTGTTGCGTTCGGCGGCGGAACGGGCCAGGTCTTCAAGTTCGGCGAGGATCTCGATGCCGGCGAAGCCGCCGCCGACGACGACGAAGGTCAGGGAGCGCTTCCGGATCGCCGGATCGCTGGTCAGGGAGGCGGTTTCAATCAGCTCCAGGACCTGGTTGCGCAGGGCCATGGCCTCTTCGATGGCCTTCAGGCCGATGCCGGCCTCCTCGAGGCCCGGGATCGGGAAGGTGCGGGTGATGGAGCCGGCCGCGATGATGATCTCGTCGTACGTCAGCGGGAAGGCCGGTTCGTTGTCCACCGGCTGGATGGTGGCGGTGCGGGCGGCGTGGTCGACGGCGATGACCTTGCCGTTGATCAGCTCGGTGTCCCGCAGATGGCGGCGGTGGGACACCACCGCGTGCCGGGATTCGATGTTGCCGCCGGCCACTTCAGGCAGGAACGGCTGGTAAGTCATGTAGGGCAGCGGATCGACCAGGGTCACGATACCGCCCTGGGACTTGATCTTCTTCTGCAGTTTCAGTGCAGCGTAGAGGCCAACGTAGCCTCCGCCGACGATGAGAATGCGCGGGCGGTCGGACAACTCGGGAATCAGTGCCATAAATCCAGCGTAACAGGGTTTGTGAAAACTTTCACGAGTAATTTTTCGGGCTGTGCCTACCGCCCTTTCACCGCAGGGATGCTGCCTGTCTCCCCCTCCTCTTCCTGCGGGTTTTCCAGGGCGTATTTGCGGGCCCGCACCGTCTGGTAGGTCCCGCCGGCGATGACAAAGAGAATCAGTCCCGCGAAGCCGAAAATGATGCTCGCAGGAAGGACGTCGCCGCTGGAAGCCGGCTCGGCGGCAACCGGAACCGTCGGCTCGGGGATGGCCGGTTCTTCCGCAGGAGCAGGAGCCGGAGCGGACTCCGGCGGCGCGGCACTCCCGCGCCGGTGCACCCTGATCCAGTCCGCCATGCTGCCCAGCGGATTCGCCTCGACCACCGGCACCTGGGCGGTCAGGGCGGCGTTGGCATCCAGGATGCCGTAGCCGTAAATCGGATCCTTCCCCGGTTCCCCGCCGTCGCGGGCGGTGCTGATGATGCGGTTGACCACCTGTGCTGCGCTCAGCTCCGGATAGCGCGCCCGGATCAGGGCCGCAACGCCGGAGACCAGCGGAGCTGCGGCGGAGGTGCCGGACCAGTCCGCATAGAGTCCGCCCGGCAGGCCTCCGACCAGCTCCTCGGCAGGTGCTGCGACACCGATGCTGATCCCCTGCGAGGAGGAATCCCAGCTGGCTTCCCCCGCCCGGCTAAGCCCGGCAACCGTCAGCACACCGGGAATCGTGGCAGGAGCGCCCACCTGCACTATTCCCACCCTGCGGTTGCCGGCGGCGGCGACGATCACCACGTCGTGCTGCTCGGCATAGAGGAAGGCATCATCCCAGCTCTGCGGCCAGGCCGGAGAGGAGCTGCCCAGGGACATGTTGATCACCTGCGCGCCGTTGTCCACGGCCCAGCGCACTGCGGCCGGGATCTGGTCTTCGATGCTGATCCCGGCGGGATTCTGGGTCCCGATCCAGGCGGAAACACTCAGGATTTCGGCGGCGGGGGCGACGCCGATAATGCCGTCCGGCCCTGCGCCCGGGCCCGCTTCCGGCGCGGGGGACGCCTCAGGCGACGCCTCGGCACCGGCTTCCGGGGCGGTTTCCCCCGCAGTGGGTGCGGGCGCCGGGGGTGCGGGCGCTGCGTGGCCGCGTCCGGCCAGCAGCGTCGCTACCAGCGTGCCGTGCTCCGGGGTCTGTCCGATGCCCTGCTGGCCATTGGCGCTGCCCGCTCCGGAAACATCCGTGCCGCCCACGACGGCGCCGGCCAGGTCAGGATGCGAAGCGTCCACGCCGCTGTCGATGACGGCAACCTTGACGCCTTCACCCTGGCTGACCTTCCAGGCCTCGGCAATGCCGTACTCCGCGAGCCAGTACTCACGGTCGCGCGTCGCATCCGCGACGGCGGCGGGCGGAACCAGCAGTCCGCCGAACAGCGCGAACGCGCCGAAGACCGCGGCGATCCTGGCCAGGGCAAGGGATGCCTTCCCGGCACCCTGTCGATGGCCATTGAGCATGCTGTCAATCCTTCTCTTCAGACTGCGTCCCCGGTCGGCTGCGCGAAGATGCTATGTAAGCATTGTCACAGGCGCGCTGCGCTCAGGGCGATTCCGTCGAGAATATCGTGTTCGCTGGTCACAGCGGAGGTGACCCGCCCGCCGGTCAGCTCGGCCATGCGCTCGACGATGGTCTGCCAGATCAGGGCTCCGGCTCCGATAACATCCACGCGGCCGGGGTGCATGTACGGCAGGGCCGCCCGCTGGTCGTGGGTCATGTGCAGCAGATCCGTAGCGGCGCGCGCAGTCTGTTCCACGCTCAGCTCGGTGCCGTGGATGACGTCCGGCTGGTACTCGGTCAGCCCCAGGGCGTGGGCGGTCACGGTGGTGATCGTTCCGGCGACTCCGACGACCTTCGCCACGTCCCGCAGCGGCACCTCGGCCAGGACACCGTCGATAATCGCATTCACTTCGGCGCGGGCAGCCGCAATCTGGCCGGCGGCCGGCGGATCGGAACGCAGGTAGCGCTCGGTGAAGCGGACGCAGCCCATGTCCACGCTCCGTGCGGCCTTGACCCCGGAGGCATCGCCCACCACGAACTCCGTGCTGCCGCCGCCCAGGTCGACCACCAGGACACTTTCCGCCGCCGACGCGCCCAGCACGCTGGTGGCGCCGGCGAAGGACAGCCCGGCCTCTTCGGCGCCGCTGATGACCTCCGGTTCGACGCCCAGCCGCTGCCGGATGCCGTCCACGAAGGCCTGGCGGTTCGCTGCGTCGCGCGTGGCCGAGGTCGCCACGAAGCGGAGCCTGCTGGCCCCGTACTCCCGGATCAGGCCGGCGTAGTCCTCCGCCGCGGCGAAGGTGCGCTCCAGCGCCTCGTCGGCCAGCCGCCCGGTGGCATCCACCCCCTGGCCCAACCGGACCACGCGCATCAGGCGGACGACGTCGGCCAGTCGCGCGCCGCCGTCGTTGTTTCCTTCCGCAGGGGTGCGGGTATCCGCGATCAGCAGGCGGATGGAATTGGTTCCGCAGTCGATGGCGCCAACACGCATTAGTCCTCCTCGGTTTCCGGCGCTTCGGTTTCCGGCGCTGCCGGGCGGCGCTCGGCGCGCTTGCGCGCGAGCTCCTCCGGGCTCAGTCCCTGGGTCTTGGTGTGGCGGCTCAGGTCTTTGCGGGGGGCCTCCCCGCTGACATCCCAGGCGCCCTGGCAATAGCAGCGGTCGAGGGTCCACCATTCGGCAATCCGGTCCAGCGCTTCGTCGCCCAGCGGATTGATGCCCGGGCCCACGGCCAGCGAGTGCCCCACCAGCACATGCAGGCACTTGACGCGGGTGGGCATCCCCCCGGCCGTGACGCCGTCGATCTCCGGCACCGGGCCCACGCCCGTGCGCTCGCCGATCTCGTTGCGGACCGCCAGATACTGCTCATGCGCGGCGCGGTAGCGCGCGGCAAGCTCCGGGTCCTGCTCCAGCCGCTCGGTCATCTCCGCCATGACGCCGCCGGCCTCCAGCCGCGATACCGCGGACGTAATCACCGGATGCGTCAGGTAGAACGTCGTGGGGAAGGGAATGCCGTTGCCCAGGCGCGGCGCGGTGGTGGCCACCAGCGGATTGCCACAGACGCAGCGCGCCCCGATTTCGACGACGTCACGCACCGGCCGCCCGAGCTGGCGGCTGAGCGTCTCCAGGTCCTGGGGGGTGGGTGTGCGTTCTGCCTGGTCCATGACCGCGTTCCTTCCTGCCCCGGTTGACCCTGCTGTCCCGGTCACCCGTTGCGGTTACGGCCGGTTCAGTCTGTCGCTGAGCGATTGACGGACTCCCAGAGTGCGTCGACCCATGGCAGGTCCTCCGCGGATTTGCCTTCGGCGGAATCCGACGCGGATTCCGGAACGTCCCCAGTGCCGGGTTCGGCACCGAATACCAAGTATTGCTTCTCCCCCGGCATAACCAAAAACAGCCGGTCCCTGGCCTGCTGCTTGATATAGGCGGGATCATCCCACCGGGCCAGCTGCCGTTCGAGCTGGTCCTGGGTCTGCAGCTGCTGCGCGATTTCCGCTTCCAGCGCGGAAATTTCCCCCTGCTGCTGCAGGAAGGTCTTCACGGTCGGCGCCAGCATCACGGTGATGGCAACCAGTACGACGGCGAGTGCCAGCAGCCGTCCGGAAAAAGCCTTCGCGGGTACCGGCTTGGAATCCCCGACCGTCCGGCCACCCTGGCGGGCCTGGCCGCCGGGCTGGTCCATGCCCGGCGCTGCCTCGGAGCCCGCGGCGGCGTCTGCCGGGTCGCTCCGGGAGATGACGGCGCCGCCCATGCCGTCCGGCTGCCGGATGCCTTCGGCAAGCTGCCTCCGGGCTGCGAGGCGGGCTTCCGACGGCGTCGGCTTCCGCTTCCCGCCGGGATGCTGGCCGGAACTCTGCTGGCCATCGCCGGAGCGGTGGAAATTGAGGCGCAGGACCTCCCCGCCGCCGTCGTATCCCCGCCCCGGAACGCCGGCACCCGACGTCCCTGCCGGTTCCGCTGCAGCAGGATCCGGCTGCCCCTGGGCAGGGGCAGCTCCCCTGCCCGGAACTCCGCCGGCCGACCGCGCGGACCGGGGCATATTGGGACGTCGGGTGGACATTCAACTCCTCAGTTCACAAGCCTGGTCCGGAGCCGATGGGCCCCTCTTAAAGAGGGTACCCACCGAGCGCGCGAACTTAGGCCGTGAAACGCGGGAAGGCGTTGCGGCCTGCGTAGCGGGCGGCGTCGTCGAGTTCCTCTTCGATGCGCAGCAGCTGGTTGTACTTGGCAACGCGCTCCGAGCGGGCCGGTGCGCCGGTCTTGATCTGGCCGGCATTGGTGGCCACGCAGATGTCCGCGATGGTGGTGTCCTCGGTCTCGCCGGAACGGTGCGAGGTGATGGTGGTGTAACCGGAACGCTGGGCCAGCGAGATGGCGTCCAGGGTCTCGGTCAGGGTGCCGATCTGGTTGACCTTGACCAGCAGGGAGTTGGCGGTATTGTTCCGGATACCCTGCTCCAGGCGGGCGGGGTTGGTGACGAACAGGTCGTCGCCGACCAGCTGGACCTTGTCGCCGATCGAGTCGGTGAGGGCCTTCCAGCCGTCCCAGTCGTTCTCATCCAGCGGATCCTCGATGGAGACCAGCGGGTAGTCGCGGACCAGCTCTGCGTAGTAGGCGGACATCTCCGCCGCGCTCTTCTGCTGGCCCTCGAAGGTGTAGGAGCCGTCCTTGAAGAACTCCGAGGACGCCACATCCAGGGCCAGGGCGATGTCCGTGCCCGGGGTGTAGCCGGCCTTCTGGATGGCCTCGAGGATCAGGTCCAGCGCCGCGCGGTTGGAGGGCAGGTTCGGAGCGAAACCGCCCTCGTCGCCCAGGCCGGTGGCCAGGCCCTTGTCGTTGAGGACGGACTTCAGCGCGTGGTAGACCTCAACGCCCCAGCGCAGGCCTTCGGAGAAGGTTTCCGCGCCCAGCGGAGCGATCATGAACTCCTGGATATCGACGTCGGAATCCGCGTGGGAGCCGCCGTTGAGGATGTTCATCAGCGGGACGGGCAGCACGTGCGCGTTCGGTCCGCCGAGGTAGCGGTACAGCGGCAGGGCTGCGGATTCGGCGGCCGCGCGGGCCACCGCGAGGGAGACGCCGAGCATGGCGTTGGCGCCCAGGTTGGACTTGTTCTCGGTGCCGTCCAGGTCGATCATGGCCTGGTCGATGGCGCGCTGGTCAGCGGCGTCGAAGCCCAGCAGGGCCGGCTGGATCTGCTCGATGACGGCCTCGACCGCCTGCAGCACGCCCTTGCCGAGGTAGCGGCCCTTTTCCCCGTCGCGGCGCTCGTTGGCCTCGTATTCGCCCGTGGAGGCACCGGAGGGAACCGCCGCGCGGCCGAACGTGTCGTCGTCGAGCAGGACTTCAACCTCAACGGTGGGGTTGCCGCGGGAATCGAGGATTTCGCGCGCGTGGATGGCATCGATTGTCGCCATGAAAAAGTGCTCCTGTTCTTGGGAAGCTGTCTGACGGTGAAAACCGGGACCCCAGTCTCGGCACTAGCCTAGCCGAGGTCCCGGGGCTGCCGGTCATCGCGAAGCCGTGTTACTCAGGGCCGGCCGGCGGCTGATTTTCCGGGGCATTTGCGGCAACCGTTTGCCGGAACCGGCGGACCGCGGTGCGCAGCGCCCGCTCGGGGTCAAGTCCCTGCTCGGCGGCCCGGCCGACGACGGCGAACAGGAAATCGCCCAGGTCGTCTTCCGTCTGCGGTATCCGGTGTTCCGCGTCCTGCTGCCGGGCGTCCGGCTGCCGGCCTGCGCCGTGCTCCACCCCCGCCCGCCGCGCCCGGCCAAGGGTTTTCGCAGCCAGCGCAAGGGCGGGCAGCTGCTCCGGGATCCCGTCGAACGGCGAGGCGCGCTGCGGACGCTCGGCCTTCTTGATGTCATGCCAGGTCCGGACGATTTCCTCGACAGTGGCCGGGAAGGACTCCTGCAGGCTGCCGTCGGGCCGGAAGACATGCGGATTGCGCCGGATCATCTTCTCCGCCAGCCCGTCCACGACATCGGCCATGGCGAAGTTGCCGCGTTCCTCCTGCAGCTGGGCATGGAGCACCACCTGCAGGAGGACATCGCCCAGCTCGCCCTTCAGCTCCGCGGCGTCGGCCGCTTCGACATGGCCGGTCTCGATCGCGTCGATGAGCTCGTAGGACTC
Organism: Arthrobacter sp. B0427-1-12; assembly: GCF_059092905.1. Taxonomy (NCBI): domain Bacteria; kingdom Bacillati; phylum Actinomycetota; class Actinomycetes; order Micrococcales; family Micrococcaceae; genus Arthrobacter; species Arthrobacter sp. B0427-1-12. The sequence goes on from NZ_JBNHIC010000018.1 coordinate 10,060, forward strand.
CTCCAGCAGGTACTCCACGAGCGATTCATGCGTCAGGGCCCCCATCCAGGGACAGTGGAGGCGCAGCTGGCCAATGATCAGGACCAGCCGCGCAAACGCCGGGCCGGCACGCTCCGGTTCCACCGGCTATCCGGCGAGGTTTTCGTACGCCTCGACGATGTAGTCCGCCAGCGCTTCGCGCTCTTCCAGCGGCAGGAAGGCGGCTTCGGCGGCGTTGAGCGTCAGGACCCGAAGATCGTCGAGGTCGTAGTCGAAGGCCTCCACCAGCAGCTCGAACTCATCGGTCAGGCTGACGCCGCTCATCAGCCGGTTGTCAGTGTTCACCGTGACGTGGAAGCCGGTCTGGTAGAGCAGGTCGATGGGGTGGTCCTCGATGGCTTCGCCGAACTGCTCGATCGCACCGGTCTGCAGGTTCGAGGACGGGCAGATCTCCAAGGGAATGCCGCGGTCCCGCACCCAGGCGGCGACGCGGCCCAAGGTGACCATACCGACGTCGTTGGCGTTGTCCTCGTCGGTGGTGAACTCGACCTGGATGTCCTCGGCAATCCGTACCCCGTGTCCCAGGCGCAGGGCGCGGCCATGGACCAGTGCGTCCACGATGCTGTCCAGGCCGGCGGCCTCGCCGGCATGGACGGTGGCCGGGAACTGGTTTTCCGCCAGATAGGTGAAGGCATCCTTGAAGCGGGACGGCGGGAAGCCGTCCTCGGCGCCCGCGATATCGAAGCCGACGGCTCCCCTGTCCCGGTGCCGGACCGCCAGCTCGGCGATTTCCATGCTCCGGTCCGCGTGGCGCATGGCCGTGATCAGCTGTCCCACCTGGATCTGCCGCCCGGTTGCCTCAACCGCTTCGACGCCGGCCTCCAGCCCCGCCTGCACGGCCTCCACGGCCTCGTCAAGGGTGATTCCCTTGGTGAGGTGCTGCTCCGGTGCCCAGCGCACCTCGCCGTACACGACGCCGTCGTCCGCCAGGTCCTCCACGAATTCCTTGGCGATGCGGGACAGCCCCTCCTTCGTCTGCATCACGGCGATCGTGTGGTCGAAGGTTTCGAGGTAGCGGACCAGCGAACCGGAGTCGGCGGATTCCCGGAACCACTGACCCAGGGCGACGGGATCCTCGGACGGCAGCCGGTGGCCGGCCTGGGCCGCAAGTTCGATGATGGTGGCCGGACGCAGGCCGCCGTCCAAATGATCGTGAAGCGACACCTTGGGCAGGCTGCGAAGGTCGAAGTCGATAGCGGAGGCAGGGACATCATTCACAATGGGCTCAGTCACAAGCCCCACTCTACAGTTTCCGCAGGGTCCCGCCCGTGTGCTTCGGACTGCTCCCGCCGACTGTCCCTGCGCTTGGCGAAGTGGTAGATGATCTTGTCGATCGTGAACCCGAGGATCAGTGCCAGCACGATCGCCACGCCCGCGCCCAGGAGCGGGTAGTCCTTGATCCAGGCGCCGGCGAGGAGCCCGATGCCCACCGAGTACAGCGACCAGGACGTTCCGGCGACGAGCGTGAACAACAGGAAGCGGTGGCGCGGGAAACCCGTGGCTCCGGCAGTCATGTTCACCGCAACCCGGCCCACCGGGATGTAGCGGGCCGTCAGGATCAGCAGTGCCCCGCGTTTGTCCAGTCCCTTCCGTGCCCAGGCGAAGGACTTGGCGACGCGGGGCCGGCGCATCCAGCGGAAGCGGTCGGCACCGATCCTGCGGCCGATGGCATAGGCGATGTTGTCGCCGATGATGGCCCCGGCTGCCGCAATGAGCATGACGATCCAGATATTGGGCATGCCCACGGACATGGCGATGGCTGCCAGCGCAACGACGACCGATTCACTGGGCACCGGCGGGAAGAAACCGTCAATGATGCACAGCGCCAGCAGCAGGAGGTACACCCAGGGCTGGCCGGCTGCGCCGAGGATCAGTTCATTGATGGTTTCCATAACTTCCAAGCGGGTGCTCCTTGCGCGGATCGATTCGCCGCGTCCAGCGACTGACTGAGGTCTTAACGATGCCACGGCCGCATTCGTGCCACCCAGCTGCTAGGAAATCCGGTCAATGATGAGCCGCTGTGCGGGACGGTCCCCTTCCGGAGCAATGACGACGGCGTGCTCCAGGGCATCCCGGGCCCGGCCGAATTTCTCCGGGGTATCGGTCAGCAGGGTCATGAGCGGCTCGCCGGCACGGACCATCGCCCCGGGCTTGGCGTGGATCCTGACGCCCGCGCCGGCCTGGACCGCATCTTCCTTCCGGGCCCGGCCGGCGCCAAGCCGCCAGGCGGCGACGCCGACGGCCAGCGCGTCCAGTTCCAGCAGGACGCCGTCCGCCGGTGCGTAGACCACGTCGGATTCGGCGGCCACGGGTAGCTTGGCATCGGGATCGCCGCCCTGGGCGCGGATCATGCGCCGCCAGACATCCATGGCGCGCCCGTCCTGCAGCGCCGCGGCAGGATCGGCATCGGGCTGGCCCGCTCCGGCCAGCATTTCGCTGGCCAGCTGCACCGTCAGTTCCACCACGTCCGCCGGACCGCCGCCGGCAAGCACTTCGACGGCTTCCTCGACTTCGATGGCGTTTCCGGCGGTCAGCCCCAGCGGCGTGGACATATTGGTCATCAGGGCAACGGTATTGACTCCGGCGTCCTTGCCCAGGGCCACCATGGTTTCCGCCAGCTCGCGGGCGCTGTCTTCGTCCTTCATGAACGCGCCGGAACCGACCTTCACATCCAGCACCAGCGAGCCGGTTCCTTCGGCGATCTTCTTGCTCATGATCGATGACGCGATCAGCGGAATAGCTTCGACGGTGCCGGTGACATCCCGCAGCGCGTACAGCTTTTTGTCCGCGGGAGCCAGCCCCGCTCCCGCCGCGCAGATCACGGCTCCGACGTCGGCGAGCTGGGCCATCATTTCGTCGTTGCGCAGCGCTGCCCGCCATCCCGGAATGGATTCCAGCTTGTCCAGCGTCCCGCCGGTGTGCCCCAGTCCGCGGCCGGACAGCTGCGGCACGGCAACTCCGAAGACCGCCACCAGCGGCGCCAGCGGCAGCGTGATCTTGTCCCCCACGCCCCCGGTCGAGTGCTTGTCGCTGGTGGCTTTGCCCAGGGCGGAGAAATCCATCCGTTCGCCGGAGGCGATCATCGCCGACGTCCAGTGTGAGATTTCCGCACGGTCCATGCCATTGAGCAGGATGGCCATATTCAGCGCGGCCATCTGCTCATCGGCCACGGCGCCGCGCGTGTAGGCGTCGATCACCCACTCAATCTGGTCCTGGCTCAGGATTCCCTTGTCCCGTTTGGTCCGGATAATGTCGACGGCATCGAACTTTTCAGTCATCTGGATCTCCTAAATCTTCGGCGAGGTTCTCCGGTCCGAACGCATCAGGCAGCACCTCGTCCATGGACCTGATGCCGCTGACTGTCAGCAGCTGCATCCCCGGTGCCCGGTGCTCGTACAGCAGCTGGCGGCAGCGGCCGCAGGGCATCAGGGTCCGGCCGGTGCCGTCGACACAGACGAACGCGGCCAGCCGGCCGCCGCCGGTCAGGTGCAACTGGCTCACCAGTGAACATTCGGCGCACAGGGTCAGACCGTAGGAGGCGTTCTCCACATTGCAGCCGGCCACGATCCGGCCGTCCTCGGTCAGCGCGGCTGCCCCAACCGGGAACTTCGAATAGGGGACGTAGGCACGGGCCATCGCGTCCCGGGCGGCCGTGGTCAGCGCGTCCCAGTCAACGGCATCCGGTTCCATGTCCTAACCCTTCACGTACGGGACGCCGCTGGCCGACGGGGCCCGCGATCTGCCAACCAGGCCGGCGACGGCGAAGATGGTCACCAGGTACGGCAGCATGGCCAGGAACTGGTTGGGAACGGGGGTGCCCAGGATGCTGAGCACGAACTGCAGGTTGGTGGCGAAACCGAACAGCAGGGAGGCCAGGAACGCGCCGATCGGGTTCCAGCGGCCGAAGATCAGGGCCGCCAGGGCGATGTACCCCTGGCCTGCCGTCATGTCCCGGCCGAAGCTGGAAACGGCTACCAGTGTGAAGAAGGCACCGCCGAACCCTGCCACCGCCCCGCCCAGCAGGACATTCCAGAATCGGGTGGCGTTGACCTTTACGCCCAGGGTGTCCGCGGCCTTGGGGTGTTCGCCGACGGCGCGGGTGCGCAGGCCCCACTTGGTGTGGTAGAGCGCCACGTAGATCACGATGACCGCCGCGTACATCAGGTAGCCGACGATGGTCTGGCTGAACAGGATCGGCCCGATGACCGGGATGTCCGCCAGCAGCGGGATCTCGATGATGGGCAGCCGCGGCGGCGAGTTCCAGGTTTCGGAGTCCCGGCTCAGGACGGTGGAGAACAGGAAGCCGGTCAGTCCGGACACCAGCACGTTGAGGACGACACCGACAATCACCTGGTTGACGATGTACTTAATGCTGAACACAGCGAGCACCAGCGAGACGAGTACCCCCGCGAAGGCCGCCGCGAGCAGGCCGACAAAGGCGCTGCCGGAGAGCGACCCGGCGACGGCGGCGGCGAAGGCGCCGAACAGCAGCTGGCCTTCGATGGCAATATTCACGACGCCGGAGCGTTCACACAGTACGCCGGAGAGCGAACCGAAGATCAGCGGCACGGCCAGCGTCACCGATCCGGCCAGCAGGCCGGACAGTGCCACACTGGGCGTGCCGGCGCTGCCCACCACCCACGTCAGGAACGCGGCGACGAACAGCGCGCCGAAGACCGCCAGGGACCAGCCGGGCACCGGGAGCCCGGCGCGGACCTTGGCAATGGCCAGCAGCGTGATGCCGACCAGCAGGACCGTGCAGAACCACCCCGCCACGGGGGCGGAGACCACCAGGTCCGGTACGAAGAACCGGTCACCTTCCTGCGAAAGGCGGAAGGTCGGCGTCGTACTGGGGCTGCCGATCGCGAAGACCACCAGCGAAAGCGCGGCGAGCACGGCGAGGATGACAGGCGTCTTCCAGCTGCGCACCTCGGCCGCGGCGCCGGGGCGCTGGCCGGGGGCGTTCCGCTCGGGAGCCGTTGTGGTGGTGGTGGTGCTCATGCTGCGCCTCCAGCGGGAACGGAGCTGCGGGCTTTGCGGGATGCGCCCCGGGTCTTCTGGCCCGGTTCGGGCAGCCGGAAGATGGACCGTACCAGCGGCGGTGCGGCGATGAACAGCACGATCAGGGACTGGACCACCAGCACGATGTCGATATTGGTACCGGTCAGGGTCTGCATGGTGACGCCCCCGGCGCGGAAGGCGCCGAACAGCAGCCCCGCCACGAAGGTCCCCCAGGGGCTGGACCGCCCCAGCAGCGCCACGGTGATGGCGTCGAAGCCGAAGCTGGCCGCCACCCCGGCGGTCAGGACGTGTTCGGTCCCGGCCACCTGCGCGACGCCGGCCAGTCCGGCCAGGCCGCCGGCGAGCAGCATGACGACGACGTAGCCTTTGGTCACGCTGATGCCTGCGGTCCGCGCGGCGTTCGGATTGGCACCGACGGCGCGCAGTTCGAAGCCGATGGTAGAGCGGTTGAGCAGCCACCAGGCAAAGACCGTGGCCAGGATCGCGATGACGAAGCCCCAGTGCAACCGGAAGCCTTCACCGAACAGCAGCGGGTACTGGGCCGATTCCGCCAGCTGCGGGCTGATCGGGTTCGACGAGCCGGGCCGCTGGAAGGCCGGCGTGTTCAGCAGGTAGAGGACCAGGTTGATGGCGATGTAGTTGAGCATGATGGTCAGGATGACCTCGTGGGCCCCGGTCCTGGCCTTGAGCAGCCCCGCTATCCCGGCCCAGACGGCGCCGCCGATGATCCCGGCCAGGATGACCAGCACCAGGTGCAGGCCGGCGGGCAGATCCAGGGTGAAGCCCACCCAGGCCGCCAGGGTGGCTCCGATGATGATCTGGCCCTGCGCGCCGATATTGAACAGGCCGGCGCGGAACGCCAGCGCGACGCCCAGGCCGGCGCAGATCAGGGGCGTGGCCACGGTGAGGGTGGCCGTCAGCGGGAGGATCATTTCCTGGAAGGTGTCGCCGCGGGGGTTGAAGATGGCGCCGGCGAACAGGGCCGCATAGGCCTCGCTGGCGGCGTTCCAGATGGCCGCGAAGGTGTCGCTGGGCCGGGCGAAGAAGTAGCCGGCGGCTTCGGCGACGGCCTCATCCGTGAAGGCGATCAGCAGCCCGCCGACGACCAGGGCCAGCACGACGGCCAGCACCGCCACCAGGGCATCGCCGGCCATGATCTTCTGCAGGACCGTCTGCGTCCGGTGGGCCTCGGCGAACAGGTCGCCGCTCTGGGCGGTGGCCGGGACGGCCGGCGGGGCCAGGCGGCCGTCGGCCGTTTCCGCAGCGGCTTCCAGCCGGTTTTCCTCCGCCTTGGCTTCCCTGTGCTCCTGGCGGTGCCCGTCCCGGGGCGGCTGGCGGTGCTCGGGGGTCATGGGTGTCCTCCCTGCGGGGTCGCGGGACTCTGCTGCTGTGCCTCGTCGGCGTTCATGCCGGCCATCATGAGGCCGAGCACATCGCGGGAAGTGTCGCCGGGGACGATCCCCATCAGCCGGCCGCGGTACAGCACGGCGATGCGGTCCGCGAGCTCCAGCACCTCATCGAGCTCCGTGGACACGATCATCACGGGAGTGCCTTTGTCCCGCTCGGCGATGATGCGCTTGTGCACGAACTCGATGGAGCCGACGTCGAGCCCGCGGGTCGGCTGGGAGGCAATGAACAGTTTCAGCGGGCGGGACAGTTCCCGGGCCAGCACCACCTTCTGCTGGTTGCCGCCGGAGAGGGTTCCGACGGCGGCGTCGATGCTTGGCGTGCGGACGTCGAATTCCGCGATCTTCTCCTTGGCCTGCCGGGTGACGGCGGCCAGCTTCATGCCCAGGCCCTTGGCGAAGGGGCGCCGGTCGTACAGGTCCAGCACCATGTTCTCCGCCACCGAGAAGGGGCCGACGAGCCCGTCGACGGTCCGGTCTTCGGGGACGAAGCCGACGCCGGCGGCCAGCACCTTCTTGACGCTCTTGCCCAGCAGCTCTTCGCCGTCGAGCTTGATGGAACCGTGCACGTGCTCCTGCAGGCCCAGGATGGCCTCGGTCAGTTCCGTCTGCCCGTTGCCCTGCACTCCGGCGATCGCCAGCACCTCGCCCTGGGCGATGTTGAAGGAGATGCCGTCCACGACGCGGCTTCCGGCGGCATTGGCCACCACCAGGTTGCGGACCTGGAAGGTATTGTCGCCGCGGTGCGGCGGTTCCTTTTCCAGGGTCAGGCTGACCGAGCGGCCCACCATGAGGGAAGCCAGTTCCGTGGTGGAGGCCGCGGGGTCGGCAGTACCGACGACCTTTCCGCGGCGGATCACGGTGATCTGGTCCGAGATCTCCTTGACCTCGCGGAGCTTGTGGGAGATGAAGACGATCGAGGTGCCGTTTTCCTTCAGCTGGCGCATGATCGCGAGCAGTTCGTCGGTTTCCTTGGGCGTGAGCACCGCCGTCGGCTCGTCGAGGATCAGGACCTCGGCATCCCGCACCAGCGCCTTGATGATCTCCACCCGCTGCTGCACGCCGACCGGCAGGTCCTCCACCAGGGCGTCCGGATCGACGTCGAACCCGTACTTGCCGGAGATGTCCCGGATCTTCCGGCGGACCTGGTCCAGGTCCAGCAGCCCGGCGGCCTTCGTGGCCTCGTTGCCGAGTGCCACATTCTCCGCCACGGTGAACACCGGCACCAGCATGAAGTGCTGGTGGACCATGCCGATCCCGGCGGCCATGGCGTCCCCGGGTCCGCCGAAGGTGACGGGCCGCCCGTCGATGAGGATGCGTCCCTCGGTCGGTTCATAAAGGCCGTAGAGGACATTCATCAGCGTGGATTTTCCCGCACCGTTCTCGCCGAGGAGGCAGTGCACCTGGCCCGGCTCCACAACCAGGTCGATATGGTCGTTGGCCACGAGGGAACCGAATCTCTTGGTAATTCCCTGCAATTCGAGTTTCACGGCTGGCACCAATCGTCAGCTACTGCTGGGGGCTGGCCGGCGACTCGACCGTGATCTCTCCGGAGATAATGCCGGCCTTGATGTCCTCCAGCTCGGTCTTCATCTCCTCGGAGACCTCGCTGTCCAGGTCGTGGAACGGGGCCAGGGCAACGCCGCCGTTCTCAAGGGTTCCGACGAACGGCGTGGAGTCGAAGTTGCCTTCCACATCGGAGCGGATGACCTCTTCCACCGCATCGCCCATCAGCTTCATCACGGAGGTCAGGATGTATTCCTCGCCCTTGCCTGCGGTCTCGTAGCCATCCGAATCCACCCAGATGACCTTGACGTCCTCGCCGGCGGCGTTGGCCTCGATCACGGCGTCCATGGTGCCCAGTCCAACCGGTCCGGCGACGGGCATGATCACGTCCGCACCTTCATTGATGAAGTTCTGCGTGTTGGTCCTGCCGCTGGCCTGGTTGTCGAAATTGCCGACGAAGGTACCGTTCTGGGCGGCCTTGTCCCAGCCCAGCAACTGGACGTTGACGCCCTTCTGCTGGTTGTAGTAGGCCACACCGTCCGCGAAGCCGTCCATGAATATGGTCACGGTCGGGATGTTCAGCCCGCCGTAGGTGGCCACCTTGCCTGTCTGCGACTGGCCGGCGGCCAGATAGCCGGCCATGAACGCGGCCTGGGCCGTGTCGTAGATGATCGGCTTGACGTTCTCCAGGTCGATGCTGTTGTCGTCGACGATGGCGAAATGGGTGTCCGGATTCGCTTCCGCGGCCGCCCGGGTGGTGTCCGCCAGCAGGAAGCCGACGGTCAGCACCAGGTTGCAGCCGGACTGGACCATACTGTCCACGTTGCCGGTGAAGTCCACCTCGGACTGGGATTCGGCCTGGCGGATGCTGATGCCCAGATCCTGCTCGGCGGCCTGCAGGCCTTCGTAGCTGGACTGGTTGAAGGAGCGGTCGTCGAAACCGCCGGCGTCGGAGACGATGCAGCCCGCGTAATCGCTGTTCCCGCCGCCTGCTGCACCGCCCTCTTCCGACGGCGGTGCGCCGCAGCCTGCCAGCACGAGGGCCGAGGCTCCCAGGAAGGCAGCCCCGGCGGTGGCCTTGCGTCCGGCCGTGGCGCGCAGTCGGTTCTTCGGCAACGAATTCTTCACTGTTCCTCCAGGACAATCGGCATCGCAGAAGGTTCGCGATGCTCCTCAGGGCGCGGTTACAGTGCCTACCCTAGTGCCACGCCGTCCCGCGGAGGGGAAGAACCGGAAATTTATTGAACGATTAATGAAGAGCATTCAAGAGCCGTTACCGGCAGGTAGCTAGTGCCGGTAGCCGCGGACGGCCCGCACGGCTGCGCCGGCCATGACCCGCACCCCGCAGCTGATCGCATGCTCATCCGGTGCGTAGTCGCCGCGGTGCAGGTCAAAGGTTTCCCCGCCAGGCCTCCGCGTACCCAGCCGCAGCATGGCGCCGGGTATTTCCTGCAGCATCCAGGCGAAGTCCTCCCCGCCCATGGACTGCGGGGTCAGTACCACGGCGTCCTCGCCCAGTTCGGCGCGGGCGGCAGCCTCGATCAGGCCGATCTCCCTCTCCGAATTCACCACTGGAGGCACGCCGCGGATGTGTTCGAGCTTCACGTCCACGCCGTACGGTTCCGCCACCTGCTTAACTACTTCGTCCAGAAGCTGGCCGGCCGAATGCCAGGCCTCCGCTTCCAGGCAGCGCATGGTCCCGGCCAGATAACCGGCGGCCGGGATGGCGTTGGGCGCCGAACCGGCGCGGATCTGTCCCCACACCACGGAGACGGCGCTGCGCACATCGATGCGGCGGGACAGCACAGCGGGGACCCCGACCGCGATCTGGGCCATGGTGTAGACCATGTCCTCGGTCAGGTGCGGACGGGAGGTGTGGCCGCCGCGGCCGGACAGCTCGATCCGGACGGTGTCCGAGGCGGACGTGATGGCACCAATGCGGGTCCCAATGAGGCCGACGTCGATCCGCGGGTCGCAGTGCAGCGCCAGTATCCGCGGGACCTCCGCCAGCACGCCCTGTTCGATGACGGACAGGGCGCCGCCCGGCATTGTTTCCTCGGCAGGCTGGAAGATGATCCGCACCCGCCCATCAAACGGTTGCTCGTCGTAGAGCCGGGCCAGCGCCAGGGCGACGCCGAGCATCACCGTGGTGTGGATGTCATGGCCGCAGGCATGGGAGATGCCCTTGTGCTTGGATGCATAGGGCAGTCCGGTTTCCTCTAGGATCGGCAGCGCGTCAATGTCCGCCCTCAGCCCCAGCTTGATCGGCCCCTCGCCGACGTCCACAAAGCAGCCGGTATCCTCCAGCCGCTTCGGAGTCAGGCCCGCGTGCTCAAGCCGGTTCACCAGCTGGTCGGTGGTCCGGTATTCCTTGTGTGAGAGCTCCGGGTGGGCGTGCAGGTCCCGGCGGAAACTCGTCAGTTCGTCCAACAGGGGCGCTACCCAGACGCCCATGTGGGGCAGCGTGACTCGATCGCCTACTTTGTTCTGCACATCACAAGGGTAACGTTTTTACAGGACGTCGTGGTCGCCGCTGGCTTTCAGGTGCTCCACGGCACTCTTGACCTGCTGCGCGTGTTCCTTGGTGGTCACCAGCAGGGCGTCCGGGGTATCCACCACGACGACATCGTCGATGCCGATCAGCGCGATGACCCGCTTGGTATCGGAAACCACGATGCCGGAGGCGGCCTCGGAGAAGACCCGTGCGCCCTCGCCCATCACCGTCAGGTTGGAGTTGACGGCTGCCGGGTTCAGCCGGCCGATCGCGGCGAAATCCCCAACGTCGTCCCAGCTGAACTCGCCGGGGATCATGGCGACATCGCCGGCCGCCGCCGCCGGTTCGGCCACGGCATAGTCGATGGCGGTCTTGCGCAGGGCAGGCCAGATCCGCTGCGTGACTTCGGCACGCCGGGGCGTGTCCCAGGCCTGGGCGATTTCCATCAGGCCGGCGTAGAGCTCCGGCTCCCCCGCTTCGAGGTGCTTGAGCAGCAGGGAGACCGGCGCAACGAACATGCCCGCGTTCCAGTGGTAGTCGCCGGTTTCCAGGTACTTCCTGGCGACATCCTCGGACGGCTTCTCCACGAATTCGGCAACCGCGAAGGCGCTTGGCGCCCCGCCGACGTCGAGCTTGCGGCCTGCACGGATGTAGCCGAAGCCGGTGGACGGATGGGTCGGCTTGATGCCGATCGTGACAATGTACCCCTCCGCCGCCGTATGGATGGCCTCGCAGACAGCTTCGCGGAAGTCGCTGTCCGGGGTGATGACCTGATCCGCGGCGAAGGAGCCCATGATCGTTTCCGGATCCCGGGTATAGAGGATGGCCGCAGCCAGACCGATCGCCGCGGCCGAGTCCTTGGGCTCGCTTTCAAGCACCAGGTCCGATTCATCCAGTTCCGGAAGCTGGGCTTTGACGGCAAGGCGGTGCGCTTCCCCCGTGACCACAAGGATGCGGCGGCCGGCAAGCGGCTCCAGCCGGTCATAGGTGGAGCGGATCAGGGTACTGCCCGAACCTGTCAGATCGTGCAGGAATTTGGGTGCGGCTGCGCGGGACAGCGGCCACAGGCGGGTTCCGGTTCCGCCCGCGGGAATCACTCCCACGAACCGGTCAAGCACCGCACTCCGCTGTGCGGATTCCTGGGGCCCGGTCTGTGCCTGGGGCCCTGTTTCCTGGGATACGGCTGGCGCCTTGTCTGTACTCATCAGTGCACATCCTAGACCACGGAGAAGAAGCGGATCCCAAAACGCCGAACACTACTAAACTTGGTATTCCTACAGCCTGAAACTGTGTGAAATTGGCTACACAACGGCGGGGGTCCCGCAATTAACGGTAGCCCCATCCGTAAAGTTCCACATAGGAACTACTAAATTGAATAAGCTTGAGGCCGAACCTAGATTAGGTTGGAGCTAAAGCGAGCTCGCCATCGTCGTCATCCTCTGCGTGGATCCCGCGCGAACGTCCTTGGCGACGCAGGAAGGTTAATTCAGTGTCGAAGACATCATCCGGCACCCTGTACCGCGGCCGTGAGGGCATGTGGTCTTGGGTCGGTCACCGCATCACCGGAGTCGCTATCTTCTTCTACCTGCTGGTGCACGTCCTGGATACCTCGCTGGTGCGGGTTTCCCCTGAGGCGTACAACGTCGTGATCCAGTCCTACCAGAACCCGATCATGGGACTCGGTGAGGCCGGCCTCGTCGCCGCCGTCGTTTTCCACGCGTTCAACGGCCTGCGCATCATCCTCGTTGATTTCTGGAAGAAGGGCCCCAAGTACCAGCGCCAGCTGCTGTGGGGTGTCCTTGGACTGTGGGTGGTTGTCATGGTCCCGTTCCTTATCCGCCACCTCTCGATCGTGTTCGGAGCCTAAATCATGTCGACTGCAAACATCGAGTCCCCGCGTTCGGGCCGCATCGCCCCGGAGTACACGCGGAACAAGTCCAAGGGCGGCAATTTCGAAATGCTGGCCTGGCTGTTCATGCGCCTGTCCGGCATTGTGCTCGTCGTCCTGGTCTTCGGCCACCTGTTCGTCAACCTGATGGTCGGCGAAGGTATCCACGCGATCAACTTCGGCTTCGTCGCCGGCAAGTGGGCGGATCCGTTCTGGCAGATCTGGGACCTGGTCATGCTCTGGCTGGCCATGCTGCACGGCGCCAACGGCGTGCGCACCGTCATCAACGACTACGCAGAGAAGGACGGCACCCGCTTCTGGCTGAAGACCGTCCTGTACGCGGCCACCGTGGTGATCATTGTGCTCGGCACCCTGGTGATCTTCACCTTCGATCCGTGCCCGACGGGTGCAGCCAGCGAACTGCTGCCCTCCTTCTGCCCGGCCCCGTAGCCCGGCTCACGCCTTCACCTTCAGATTCAACAGAAAGAGCATCCGGTATGCAGGTCCATAAGTACGACGTCGTCATTGTCGGTGCCGGTGGCGCCGGTATGCGCGCCGCCATCGAATCCGGGCAGCGCGCGCGAACCGCTGTACTGACCAAGCTGTATCCCACCCGTTCACACACCGGTGCGGCACAGGGCGGCATGTGCGCCGCATTGGCCAACGTAGAAGAAGACAACTGGGAATGGCACACCTTTGACACCGTCAAGGGCGGCGACTACCTGGTAGACCAGGACGCGGCAGAGGTCATGGCCAAGGAAGCCATCGACGCCGTACTGGACCTGGAAAAGATGGGCCTGCCGTTCAACCGCACGCCCGAAGGCCGCATCGACCAGCGCCGCTTCGGCGGGCACACCCGCGACCACGGCAAGTCCCCGGTCCGCCGCGCCTGCTACGCCGCCGACCGCACCGGCCACATGATCCTGCAGACGCTGTACCAAAACTGCGTCAAGCACAACGTGGAGTTCTACAACGAGTACTACGTCCTGGACCTGCTCGTCGTCGAGGACCCGGCGGCCACCGCCGCCAGCGGCCAGCCGCAGAAGCGGGTTGCCGGCGTCGTCAGCTACGACCTGGCCTCCGGTGAACTGCACGTCTTCCAGGCCAAGTCCGTGATCTTCGCCTCCGGCGGCGCCGGCAAGGTCTTCAAGACCACCTCCAACGCGCACACCCTGACCGGCGACGGCATGGGCATCGCGTTCCGCCGCGGCATCCCGCTGGAGGACATGGAGTTCTTCCAGTTCCACCCGACCGGCCTGGCCGGCCTGGGCATCCTGCTCTCCGAAGCCGCCCGCGGCGAGGGCGCCATCCTGCGTAACTCGGATGGTGAGCGCTTCATGGAGCGCTACGCTCCCACCATCAAGGACCTGGCCCCGCGTGACATCGTGGCCCGCTCGATGGCCAATGAGGTGCGCGAGGGACGCGGCTGCGGCCCGAACAAGGACTACGTGCTCCTGGACCTGACGCACCTGGAACCGGCGCACATCGACGCCAAGCTCCCGGACATCACGGAGTTTGCCCGCACCTACCTGGGCGTGGAACCGTACACCGAGCCGGTCCCGGTCTTCCCGACGGCGCACTATGCCATGGGCGGTATCCCCACCAACATCAAGGCCGAGGTACTGCAGGACAATGACACAGTGATCCCGGGCCTGTACGCCGCCGGTGAGGTGGCCTGCGTGTCCGTCCACGGCTCCAACCGCCTGGGCACCAACTCCCTGCTGGACATCAACGTCTTCGGCAAGCGCGCCGGTATCAACGCCGCCGAGTATGCCAAGACCGCCGACTTCGTCGAGCTGCCGGAGAATCCGGAGGCCTTCACCATCGAGCTGCTGGACACCGTCCGCAACGCCAGCGGCACCGAGCGGGTGGCGTTGCTGCGCAAGGAGCTGCAGGACACCATGGATGCCAACGTCCAGGTGTTCCGCACCGAGGAGAGCCTGCACGAGGCGCTTACGGTGATCGGCTCCCTCAAGCAGCGCTACAAGAACATCAACGTCCAGGACAAGGGCAAGCGCTTCAACCTGGACCTGCTCGAAGCGGTGGAGCTGGGCTTCCTGCTGGAGCTGGCCGAGGTCATGACCGTGGCGGCCCTGCACCGCCAGGAGTCCCGCGGCGGCCACTTCCGCGAGGACTTCCCGGACCGCGACGATGAGAACTTCATGAAGCACTCGATGGCCTACAAGGATGATTCGGCCTCGGCCGAGAGCATCGCCGGCATCCGCCTGGGAACAAAACCCGTCGTATTCACGCGCTACGAACCGATGGTGAGGAAATACTAATGAGCACCCCGACCGAAATTCCCGAAGGACCGTCAAAGGTCGAGTTGGCCCCCGGTGTCGGCGGCGGTGGAGAAATCCCCACCTTCGATATCACGCTGCGTGTCCGCCGCTACGACCCCGAGGTTTCGGACGAGGCCCGCTGGGACGAGTGGAAGCTAACCATGTACGGCACCGACCGCGTGCTGGATGCCCTGCACAAGGTCAAGTGGGAGCATGACGGCTCCGTCTCCTTCCGCCGCTCCTGCGCCCACGGTGTCTGCGGCTCCGATGCCATGCGCATCAATGGCCGCAACCGCCTGGCCTGCAAGACCCTGCTGAAGGACCTGGACACGTCCAAGCCCATCCTGGTCGAGCCGATCAAGGGCCTGCCGGTCGAGAAGGACCTGATCGTGGACATGGAACCGTTTTTCCAGTCCTACCGGGAGATCATGCCCTTCCTGGTCAACTCCGGCCACGAGCCGACGAGGGAGCGTCTGCAGTCCGTCGAGGACCGCGAGCGTTTCGATGACACCACCAAGTGCATCCTTTGCGCCGCCTGCACGTCCTCCTGCCCGGTCTTCTGGACCGACGGCCAGTACTTCGGCCCGGCGGCGATCGTGAACGCGCACCGCTTCATCTTCGACTCCCGCGACGATGCCGGCGACATGCGCCTGGAGGTCCTCAACGACAAGGAAGGCGTGTGGCGCTGCCGCACCACCTTCAACTGTTCGGAGGCCTGCCCCCGCGGCATCCAGGTCACCAAGGCCATCGCCGAAGTCAAGCAGGCGATCCTGAGCCGCTCCATCTAGCCTTCGGCTTTGCATCGATGGGCGTCCGCTGTACACCAGTGGACGCCCATCACCGTTAACAGGAAACGCGTTACCCGGAACCAGCGACAACAAGGGGCAGGACATGACCAGGACCGTGGACGTAACTTTCACCGGCTCGGGAGGGCAGGCTCTGGCCGGCGAACTGGACCTGCCTGAGGGCCGGGTCCGGGCCTATGCTCTGCTGGCGCACTGCTTCACCGGCAGCAACGGCGGCCCGGCGGCCAACCGCATTTCCCAGGTGCTGCAGCAGGAAGGCATCGCCGTCCTGCGCTTCGACTTCACGGGCCGGGTGGCATCGGGCGGGGAGCACGCCGATGCGGCGTCCGGCGCCGATGATCTGCTCTGCGCGGCCGATTTCCTGCGCACGCACCACCGGGCACCGTCGCTGCTGATCGGCCATTCCCTGGGCGGTGCCGCGGCCCTGGCCGCCGCGGGCCGCATACCGGAACTGAAGGCCGTCGTCACCGTCGGCACTCCCGCCGATCCGGCCCGGCGCCGGCACATCGCCGAACTCCGCTGCCCGCTGCTGGTCCTGCACTCCCCCATCGACAACACCGTGGGCGTCGGGAACGCGGGCCGGATCTTCGCCGCGGCCCGGCACCCGAAGTCCTTCGTCTCCCTGGACGGGAGCAACCACCTGCTCACCGGAAAGGGGCAGGCCGCGCGGGCGGCGGCGCTGATTGCCGCCTGGGCGGCACCCTATCTGGGCATGGAGGACGACGGCGGGACGCTGGAACCGGGCCTGGTAACCGTCGTGGAGAACGGACAGGGCAAGTACGGGCAGACGATCCGCGCCGGCCGCCACACCTGGTTGGCCGACGAACCGCTGTCCCTGCCCGG
This sequence comes from Arthrobacter sp. B0427-1-12, assembly GCF_059092905.1. Lineage (NCBI taxonomy): Bacteria > Bacillati > Actinomycetota > Actinomycetes > Micrococcales > Micrococcaceae > Arthrobacter > Arthrobacter sp. B0427-1-12. Next base: position 26,346 of record NZ_JBNHIC010000018.1, read on the forward strand.
TGCGGCGGACTCGGGCCCGACTCCGTACGATCTGCTGCTGGCGGGGCTGGGCGCGTGCACCTCGATGACCATGCGCATGTATGCCGACCGCAAGGACATTCCACTGGAGAACGTCACCGTGGGCCTGCGGCAGGAGCGCATCCATGCCGCCGACTGCGAAAGCTGCGAAGGCAGGGACGGCCACATCACGCTCATCAGCCGGGAAATCGCCATCGAAGGGAACGTCACCGCCGAGCAGCGCGCGGGACTGCTGCGGATCGCGGATAAGTGCCCGGTGCACCGGACGCTGCACGGCGAGATGGAGATCGTGACCAAGGACGTCTCTGCCCCCGGCCAGTAGCGGGGAGGGGGCGGTTGTTACCGGTGCGCGGCGCGGGCACGCTGGCGCAGCGACAGCTGCCGGCCTTCGCGCCGGGCGGCCTGCCGCTTGGCTTTCACGTCCGCCATTCCCACGGCTCCCCAGGCGGTGGCCATCAGGTAGACCTGGCTCAGCAGGAAGAACCACACGAACAGGCCCAGGATCACCGCGAACGGCGCCAACAGCGGATTGTTCCCGACATTGCCCAGCAACGTGGAGCTGAACATCCGCAGCAGCGTGCTGCCGGCGCCGGCAATCAGCGCCGCCTGGAAGAGCACGGACCGTGGCATCCGGATCCCCGATGCCGCCCGGAACAGGACCACAGCCACCAACATATCCAGCAGCAGCATGACCAGGACACCGGCCGCCCGGGTGAAGAAGGCCGCGATCGCCGATTCGATCGCCAGGAAGTCCAGCACCGCGCCCAGTGCGGTGTTCGAGACGGCCGCGACGACGGACGTCACCACCAGCGTGATGCCGAGGATCAGCAGCGTGCCGAGGTCCTTGAGCTTGATCAGCAAGAGATTGCCCTGCAGCGGCGGAAGGGCGAAGACGCCGCGCATCCCTTCGCGCAGGCTGGCGATCCAGCGCAGCGAGGTCAGGAGCATGGCGGCCGTGGAGATCACCAGCGCCCAGCCGTAGCCGGATCCGGAGGCGAACAACTGCTCCTGGCTGGCCAGGCCGCCGCTGCCGGTATCGATCAGGCCCGGCGTACTTTCGGCGACGCTGCGCACCACCATGTCCTGCAGGGCCTGGTTCCCGGCGGCCACGATGCCGAAGATCGAGAAACCGGCCACCAGCAGCGCGGCGATGGAGAAAAACATGTTGTAGGAGGAGCCTGCAGCCATCAGCGGACCGTGCCGCGTGCTGTAGAGCTTCCACACCCGCATCGGCAGAACAGTGTTCAGCTTGGCCACCAGGAACTTGGCTCCCGCCAGCAGCTTCGACAGCGGCCCGGCATCCTCCCGGCGGACCCGGCCAAAAGCCCGGCGGGCGTCCAGTTCCTCCATCCGCAGTTTGGCCCGATCCAGCGGATGGGACGATTCAGCGTTCCGTCCGGCTGACCGGGACTGCGCCTTCCCTGCCTTGCGGTTGGTCTCCAAAGCTCAATTCTTCCCGTAGTATCCACACACCGGTTTTGTCATGCTCGTAGAGTCCCATGGTACGCACGGGGAAGGTCGCTTCGTAGTCCCGCAGCTTCACCTCGGCCGCGTCCATGCTGGTTTCGCTGACGTCCTGGGCCACCGTGACGTGCGGGTGGTAGCCGAACGGCAGCTCGCGCTCCAAGGGTCCGGCTTGCAGCTTTTCGTGCAGGGCGACGCATTCGGCGAAGCCGTCGTCCAGGGTCACGAAGACCACCGGCGATACCGGACGGAAAGTGCCGGTGCCGCGCAGGGTCACCGTGAAAGGCCGCTGCTCCAGCGCCACCCGGCGCACATGTTCCAGCGTTTCCTCCCAGTCGTCCGTGGGCGTGGTGGTCACCAGTGTGATGTGCGCGGGAACGACGGCGGCCATCGGGTCCCCGAAGGACGCCCGCCAGCTCCGGAGCTCGGAGGCCATCGGCTCGGGAACGGCGATGACGACCCCGACCCAGCATGACTCGCCGTCAGGAACAGCCACTGGCTACCGGACCGCGTCGCTCATCGCGGCCTGCAGCGGCAGTGCGGCCTGGGCCGGCAGGAAACCCATCCGGTCATACACCTGGGCCAGCGTGCCCGCCGCGATCTCGCGGGCGCGGGCGGCGCCGCGGGCCAGGATGCGGTCCAGCTCCGCCGGGTCCCCCAGCAGCTCGTTGGTCCGGTTCCGCAGCGGAGTCACGAAGTCCGTGACCACCTCGGCCAGATCAACCTTCAGGTGGCCGTACATCCTGCCCTCGTACTCCGCCTCCAGCTCGGCGACTGTCTTGCCGGTCAGCGCGGAATAAATGGTCAGCAGGTTGGAGATGCCCGGCTTGCCTTCGCGGTCGAACCGCACCTCGGTACCGGTGTCCGTCACGGCGGACTTGATCTTCTTGGCCGTGACCTTCGGCTCGTCCAGCAGTTGGATCAGCCCGGCCGGGGACTCGGCGGACTTGGACATCTTTGCCGTCGGATTCTGCAGATCGTAGATCTTAGCGGATTCCTTCAGGATCAGGCCCTCCGGCACCACGAACGTTTCGCCGTAGCGGCTGTTGAAGCGCTGCGCCAGGTTGCGGGTCAGCTCCAGATGCTGGCGCTGGTCCTCCCCCACCGGGACGAGGTGCGCGTTGTACAGCAGGATGTCCGCGGCCATCAGGGTCGGATAGGCGAACAGGCCCACCGTGGCGGCGTCCTGGCCGTAGCGGGCCGTCTTGTCCTTGAACTGCGTCATCCGCGATGCCTCGCCGAAACCGGTAATGCAGTTCAGGACCCAGGCCAGCTGCGTGTGCTCGGGCACGTGGGACTGGACGAACAGGATGGCCTTCTGCGGATCGATGCCCGCCGCAAGGTACTGTGCCGCCGTCGTGCGTGTGCGCACCGCCAGTTCCTTCGGATCGAAGTCCACGGTCACCGCGTGCAGGTCCGGGATGAAGAAGACCGCCTCGTGCTCCTCCTGCAGCCGGACCCAGTTCCGCACGGCTCCCACGTAGTTGCCCAGGTGCAGCGAGTCCGCCGAGGGCTGGGCGCCGGAGAGCACGCGGGTCCGTCCGGCGGCCGTGCCGCTGCTGGTTTCCGCGGATTCAGTGATGCGTTCGGTGGTCATGGAGGCTTCTTTCACAATCCTGTCAGTGGCCCGCGGGGCCGGGAAGATCTGGCTGGAACCGGTAGTCGACGACCACCGGTGCGTGGTCGGAGAACCGGGCATCGTAGGAGGCGGCACGGTCGACGACGGCGTTGCCCGCCACCGCGGCAAGCTCCGGCGTGGCCATGTGGTAATCAATGCGCCAGCCGGCGTCATTGTCGAAGGCCTGGCCGCGCCAGGACCACCAGGTGTAGGGCCCGGGGACGTCGCCACACTGGCTGCGGTGCACGTCCGTCCAGCCCATTTCCTCGCCGAAGAAACGGTCGAAGTAGGCCCGCTCCTCCGGCAGGAAGCCTGCCCGCTTGACGTTGCCCTTCCAGTTCTTGATGTCCAGCGTGGTGTGGCCGACGTTCAGGTCGCCCACCACCAGCGCATGGTCGCGGGTGGCCTTCAGGACCGGCAGCCGCGTGCACATCACGTCCAGGAAGCGGTACTTGTCCTCCTGTTTGGGGGTGTCCGCCTCGCCCGAATGCACGTAGGCGCTGACCACCGTCAGCAGCTTGCCGTCCTCGAGCTTGAAATCGGCCTCCACCCAGCGGCCGGAGGTGGCGAAATAGTCGTCACCGATGTGGTCGCGGGTCTCCACCGGCGCAACCCGGGAGGCGATGGCAACGCCGGCACGGCCCTTGGCCTCAGCCTCGGCGTGGACGATGTACCAGCCTTCACCCAGCAGTTGGCGCAGGATGGCGTCCGGAGCGCGGACCTCCTGCAGGCACAGGATGTCCAGGTCGCGGTCCGCCAGCCACTGCTCCATGCCGCGCTTGTAGGCGGCGCGGATGCCGTTGACGTTGACCGTGGCGATGCGCAGGGCGCCGGGGTCCTTCGGTGCCGGTGCGGCGGCCGTTTCGGCCGCGGCGGCTACGGTCCCCGCCGTGGGTTCTGGAGTGGGCTGCTCCGCCGTCGTGGGAGCTTCCTGGATGGTGTCTAATGCCGGACTCGTCACCCGAACAACCTTACCCCCGCGCTTTACGGACATCTAACCGGCGCCTGACCGGCCACTAATCTACGACAGTGCCGGAAACCGGCTCGCCGCCGTCGTCGTTCTTGAGCATGCCGCGCGCATTGTGTGCCGTGATCTCGATGGTTTCGATGGCCCGGTCCACCGTGTCCTGGTCCTTGCCCAGGTTGTCGCGCACCACCCGGGCCTGGACCTGGACGATCTTGAAGCTGTGGTCCAGCTTCTGGTCGCGGATAGCATCGGCGCGGCCACCCTCATTCACCAGCGTGGTACCGCCCTTGCCGCGCTTGCCGCCGGCGTCCGGCGACGCCGGTGCCCGCCCGTAGGCCTGGTCGAACTGGGCCTGGGCATTGGCCAGCTTGGCGGACGCCCGCTTCGCTGCGGCGCGGATGCTGAAGACGACGAAGGCAAAGATCAGCAGCCAGCCCAGGGAGACAATCACCACGAGCCAGCCGACGACGTCGTTCTGGTTGGCTGCGAACACCACGGCGACCAGGAACACGAACAGCATCAGCGTCATGCCGATGGTGCCCATCTTCAGGCTGATACCACGGCGGGGGGTGCTGCCGGAGGCAGGATTGCTGGGATTACCGAGAGATTGCATGCGTTTATTCTCTCAAATCCCCGGACCCCGCCGTTCACTCTTCCCCCGCAGGCGAACGGCGGCCGGAACCGGCGGGCGCGGCGGCCGGTGCTGTTTCGAACATCCCCCAGACCGGACCCGCAACCAGCCAGATACCGGTGATCAGCGCAGCCCGGGAAATCCAGCCCCACAGCGCTTCGGCCTGGTCCGCCGGGGCGACGAGGAGGATGAGGAGCAGCAGGACCGCCACCGCGATGGCGCAGGCCGCAACAACGCGGAACCACTCAAGCCAGATAGCGCGCCGGCTGGGCATCGCGGAGACGACCGTGAAGACGCACGTGTCCCGCGTCCTGGCCAAGCTGGGGATCAGTTCCCGGGTCCAGGCGGCGATCTACTACCGGGAAACGCAACGCGCCGGGCGGCCCGAATAACCTCGGCCGGCAGGCGTCACGCTGCCGCGGTCAGCGCAGGAACAGCTGCCGCAGCCGGACCGTGGTCAGGACCAGGCCAAGCAGGGTCATCACCGCGTAGTACAGCACATGCAGCCCGGTGGCGGCGGTGATGGCCCCGACGCTGAGCTGGCGCAGCAGTTCAACGCCGTGCCACAGCGGCAGGGCCTGGATGAGCCACTGCACCGGCTCCGGGTAGACGGACAGCGGATAGAACGTAGCGGAGAAGAGGAACATGGGCAGCAGGAAGAAATTGACCCAGTCCATCTGCTGGAAGGTCTTCATGTAGCTGGTGATGCCCATGCCGAAGGCAGCGAAGCCGAAGGCAATCAGAACGGAAGCCGGGACCATGAGCAGGGCCCACGGCGTCGTAATCAATCCCATGGCGCCCATGACGGCGGTGAAGCCTGCCGCGTACAGGGCGCCGCGCAGCAGCGCCAGGAAGATCTCGCCGATGGCCACATCCAGCGGCCCCAGCGAGGTGGACAGCATCCCCTGGTACAGCTTGGCGAAGTTCATCTTGAAGAAGACGTTCCAGGTGGAGTCGTACACCGCCCCGTTCATCGCGGAGACCGCCAGCAGGGCGGGGGCGATGTACGCGGCGTAGCTGATCTGCTGTCCGCCGGGTCCGACGACGGTCCCCACCAGGGCACCCAGACCCACCCCCATCGACACCAGGTACAGCACCGGCTCGAAGAAGCCGCTGAGGATGACCACCCAGTTGCTGCTCCGGGTGGCCATCAGACCGCGGCCGATCACCGCGCGGGCATTGCGGGCGTACAGGGCGCCGAAGAGGCGCCGCTGCGGTTCCAGGGTGAGGTTGCGGCTCATTTGCCCACCCGCCTCATTTGCCCAGCCGCCGGGCGAAGATCCGCTTCGTCGCGGCCCAGCCGGCCGCTGCGAGCGCCGCCAGGTACAGCACATGGACTGCGGCCAGCCACACCGGCTCGGCATAGCCGTAGCTGAAGACCCGGCCCAGTTCCGTCCCGTGCCACAGCGGTGACAACCAGCCGATCCACCGGATGCCGGCGGGCAGCGTGTCCAGCGGGAAGAACGTGCCGGAGAACAGGAACAGCGGGGTCACGATGAAGCGCATGACCAGGGCGAACTGGCCCTTGTCCTGCTCCAGGCTGGAGGCGTAGGCCATCAGCGGAAGTCCGAAGGACAGGCCGCACAGGACCGCCAGGGGCACCGTCAGCCAGCCCCACGGGGACGGGCTCGCGCCGAAGAGGGCGACGATCGCGAAGTACAGCACCGACTGCACCAGCAGCCGCATGCAGACGGCGATGATATGGCCGTTGGCGATCTGGTGCGTCTGGAGCGGACTGGCGTGCGGGCCGTAGAAGGTCCGCCGCCACTTGAAACCGTCCATGATCGGGTAGGTGAATTCGGCGGTGACCGTCATGACGGCGGCCGCGGCGATCAGGGCGGGCGAGATGAAGGTCAGGTAGCTGACCCCGCCGAAGACCGCCTCGCCGCGGGCGGTGTCCACCAGCGTGGCCAGGCCCACGCCCATGGCGAAGAGGTACATCAGCGGGTTGCCCACGCTGTAGGCCAGCAGTTCCCAGCCATAGGCCTTCTGCACGCGCAGCACGTGCTCGGCGAAGTACCAGGAGCCGAAGCGGCGTGCCTTCGCGGCGGCGACGGCCGGCGGGTGGGCGCTAGTCAATGAGGCTCCTGCCGGTCAGGCGCAAAAAGACGTCCTCCAGGCTGGAGCGGCGCACCAGCGAGGTCAGCGGGTGCAGCCCGCGGCCGGTGACCTGCTCCAGTGCCGCCTCGCCGTCGCCGGCGTAGATGAGCACCCGGTCCGGCAGCGTCTCGGACCGTTCCCCGATCCCCTGCAGGTCCGCGGCGACGGTGGCGTTGCGTTCGGAACCGAAGCGCAGCTCCAGCACCTCGCGGGTGGAGTACCTGCGGATCAACGACGACGGCGAACCTTCGGCCATGATCTTCCCCTTGTCCACCACGATCAGCCGGTCGCAGAGCTGTTCGGCCTCGTCCATGTAGTGCGTGGTCAGAATCAGGGTCACGCCGGCTTCCTTCAGCCGGAACAGCCGGTCCCACAGGATGTGCCGCGCCTGCGGGTCCAGGCCGGTGGTCGGTTCGTCCAGGAGCAGGATCTTCGGCTCGTTGATCAGGGACCGGGCGATGGTCAGCCGGCGCTTCATGCCGCCGGAGAGCGCGTCCACCTTGGCCTGGGCCTTGTCCGTGAGCTGGGCGAATTCCAGCAGCTCATCCGCCCTGGGCCGCAGGTACCGCAGCGGCAGGCCGAAATAGCGCCCGTAGATGATCAGGTTGTCCCGGACCTTCAGTTCCTCGTCCAGGTTGTTTTCCTGCGGCACCACGCCCAGGTGGGCTCGCACCTCCGGCCCGTGCCGCTGCGGATCAAGCCCCATGATGGTGAGCTCACCGGAGGTCCGCTGGGAGACTCCGCCGATCATCTTCATGGCGGTGGATTTGCCGGCACCGTTGGGCCCCAGGAGCCCGAAGGACTCCCCCGCCGCCACCTCGAAGCTGATGCCGTCGACGGCGGCCATGTCACCGTACTTCTTGGTCAGGCGGCGCGCAGAGATGACCGGGGAAGGACGGCCGCCGGCGGCCACGGACCGGGTCTGGCTGCCAGCCGTCTGCTGGGCGTCTTCGGGCACCCATCCAGCGTAATACGCCTCACACCGGTTCCGTCAGCCTTCAGTGCTCCGCGGGCATTTCATCCGCGAGCGCCGAGGATGCGCCGGGCAGGGTCTGGGCGTTGAAGTCGACGATCTGCCAGCCGCGTTCGGGGTGCTGTTCCAGGACGGTCCACGCGCAGTTGGCCATGCCGGCGAACATTTCGCGCATGTGCGGCGGGGCGTCGAAGAAGGCCAGCAGGCCGCTGCGCAGCGCGGCCCCATGGCCCACGAGGATGCCCGTTTCACCTTCGCCCAGTGCTTCGGCCGCGTCCCGCATCACGGCGGCCATGCGCTCGTTGACCTCGGACGGCAGTTCCGCGCCGGGCACGCGGTAGTTCTCCTCGGAGAAAAACTTTTCGTAAATCTCCGGTTGCAGCACCTTGAACTCGGGGAAGGTCGTCCCCTGCCGGATGCCCACGTTGTATTCGCGCAGCCTGGCGTCGATGACCAGCTCGTTGCCCGTCAGTGCCACCAGTTCCTCGGCCGTGTGCCGTGCCCGCTGCAGGTCGCTGGACCAGACGAAGGTGGGATTGAAGGTGGCCAGCAGCCGCGCGGCTTCCTTGGCCTGCACGCGGCCGACGTCGTCCAGCGGGATGTCCGCGTGGCCCTGGGCCCGGTCCTGCACGTTCCATTCCGTCTGCCCGTGGCGCCACAGCACCAGCCGCCGCCGGCCTTGCCGGGTGGTTTCTTCCGTCCGCTGCATCTGTTCCGCTCCTTGGGAATGTCCTTCGAAACTCCGGCCGTCCCCATCGTGCCTGCGAAACGTGGCACGCGCCAAAACTCGTTACGCCGGCAGGCGGCCGCCCATCGCGGACGCCGCCGGCGCCCGGGACTGGACGGTGCCCGAGGTTGGGAACAATGTGACAGCAGGTGTTCACAGAACCTGATCCGGCCCGTAGGCTACGAGTGTTCCGTAGGGTAGCGGACCGTGCGCGCCCTGCTGCGCCTGGTCCGCCCGACTGGAAAGAGACCAGCATGCGCGACGATGTACGGGAGTGGTTCTCAGCCAGGAGCTATAAGGGCCGGCAGTGGTGCCGGGACGAACTGCTGTCCCGGAAAGGGCCGCAGCGGGTGAGCGTGGTCCTGCCGGCACGGAACGAAGAGGGAACGGTCGGAACGATTGTCAGGGCCCTGCGCAGCGAGCTGATGGAGACCGTGCCGCTGATCGATGAATTGGTCGTCATCGATTCGAACTCCACGGACGGCACGGGTGCAGCCGCCGCTGACGCCGGCGCCCGCGTGGTCCCCCAGGGAGAGATCCTGCCCGGCATGGGAAACATCCCGGGCAAAGGAGAGGCCCTGTGGAAGTCCCTGGCGGTCACCGACGGGGACATCATCGCGTTCATCGATTCGGACCTGCGCCACTTCGACACCCAGTTCGCCGTGGGACTGCTGGGTCCGCTGCTGGACAACCCGGACGTCCACTTCGTCAAGAGCTGCTATGACCGTCCGCTGGACGACGGCGTCACGGTCATGCCGGCGGGCGGAGGCCGGGTCACCGAACTCGTGGCCCGCCCGCTGCTGAACCTCTTCTGGCCCCAGCTGGCCGGCATTATCCAGCCGCTGGCCGGCGAATACGCCGCCCGCCGCTCGCTGCTGGAGCGCATTCCCTTCGTCTCCGGCTACGGCGTCGAGGTGGGCATGCTGATCGACGTGCTGAACGCCGTCGGACTTCACGGACTGGCGCAGGTGGACCTCGGTGAGCGGCACCACCGCAATTCCTCCGATTCGGCCCTGGCACGGATGGCCATGCAGGTACAGCTGACCGTCCAGTCCCGGCTGCACCAGCACGGGCGGATCACCGTGGCGGACCATCCCTGCACCCAGCTGACGCAGTTCCTGCGTGACGGGGACCGGTTCATCGCCGAGACGAACACCATCGAGCTCTCCGAGCGTCCGCCGATGATCGACATCCCGGACTACCGGACCGGGACCGGACGCCTGCCGGAGTTTTCCTTCACCGTCGACAGCGTCGCATGAGGGCCGGCCCCGCGGGGAACCGTCCGCTGCGCGTGCTGGTCAACGCCGGTCCCTGGCTGCCGGTGCCGCCGGCCGGCTACGGGGGCATCGAGACCGTGGTGGCCACGCTGATTCCGGAACTGCGCCGCACCGGCGTGCACGTTACGCTGGCCACCGTCGGACCCAGCTCGATTGAAGCGGACGCTTACCTCCGTCCGCTTGGCCAGCCGCAGTTCCGGCATATTGCGATGCCCTACAACCGTGTCTCCGGCATCGCCCACGCCCACATGCAGGGCGTGGTGGAGGCCATCCGGGAGGCCGCCGATGGTCCGGACCCGTGGGACCTGGTGCACGACCATCTGGAGGTGGTGGGGCCGTCCATCCTGGGAGCGATGGGAACGGCCGCGCCCCCGACGCTGCAGACCCTCCACTGGGACCTGCGCAAGCACGCCGATTTCTACTCCTCGTTCAACGGCCGCGGCCGGGTCAGCTTCGCAGCAGTGTCCCAGTCCCAGCTGGAGCGTGCCCCCGAAGCACTCCGGCGGCAGACCATCGGCGTCGTGCCGCTGGCCGCCCCGCGCCCGCTCGACGTCCACGTGGCGCCGGGTGAGCATGCCCTGGTGTTGGCCCGGATCACCGCGGACAAGGGACAGGACACCGCCGCCCGCATCTGCCGGGCCGCGGGCATCCCGCTGGTGCTCGCCGGGCCGGTGGCCGGCATCAACGATCCGGAGGAACTGCACCGCCGGACCGCCGACGGGGACGAAGCGCTGCTGTCCCACCCCGATGTGCAGTTCTACCTGGAGAAGGTGCGGCCGCTGGTCGACGGCGTCCACGTGCGGTGGATCGGCGGTGTGGCCGGGGAGGAAAAGGAACGCCTCCTGCGTTCGGCCCGCGCCCTGCTCACCCCGAACCGCTGGGCCGAACCCGGCGCCACCGGCGTGGTGGAGGCACTCACCCGCGGGGTTCCCGTCGTCGGAACGCCCCTGGGTGTGCTGCCGTCGCTGGTGGACCATGGCCGGACCGGCTTCCTGGCGGAGGACGAGGATGAGCTGGCCCGCTGCCTGCAGAAGCTGGACACCATCGATCCGCAGGCCTGCCGCGAGCGGGCGGCCGAATGGTCGCCGGAAACCACGGCGGCCCGCTACCTCGACCTGTACGGACAACTGCTCGAGAGGAACCGATGACCCTCAACATTGCTTTGATCGGTGCCGGCTCCGTGGGACGGCGCCATGCCGGCGTGCTCAGCGGGTTCGACGGCGTCAAGGTCGCCAGTGTGACCGATCCGCACGAGGCGGCGGCCGGAAAGCTGGCGCAGGAGTTGGACGTGCCGGCCTTCACGGATCCCGAGGCAGCGCTCGACGCCGTGGACGCCGACGCCGTGTACGTCTGTGTTCCGCCGTTCGCGCACGGGCCCGGCGAACGCGCCGCGCTGGCCCGCAGGCTGCCGCTCTTCGTCGAAAAGCCGGTGGGGCTGGGCCAGGAGATCGCCGAGGAGATCGGGCGCCTGGTCCAGGAAGCAGGCGTTGTTACGGGCACCGGCTACCACTGGCGGTGCATGGACTCGGTGGAGGCAGCCCGGAAGCTGCTGGCGGACAGCCCGCCCCTGCTGGCCAACGGCTACTGGCTGGACAAGCGCCCGCCCGTGCCGTGGTGGGCGCGGATGGACCGCTCCGGCGGACAGGTGGTGGAACAGTTGACCCACGTGCTGGACACGGCGCGCTGCCTGCTGGGCGAAGCCGTGGAAGTTTACGCTGTGGGCGTGCGCCAGCCGGCCGAAGCCGCGGGCTCCGGCGCGGGCTTCGGCGCCGCGGTTCCTGGCGCTGCGGACGACGGCGATGTCGACGACGCGACGGCCGCCACCGTCCGCTTCGCCTCCGGTGCGGTCGCGACGCTGGCGGCCACCTCCGTGCTGGCGGCCAAACACCGCGCGGCCCTCCACACCGTCAGCCGTGGTCTGTACCTGGAACTGTCGGAGGACGGATTGACCACCTTCGACGGCACCTTGCGGAGCGAGCAGAAATGCACAGAGGATCCCCGCATTGCCGTCGACCGTGAGTTCATCGAAGCCGTGCGCGGGGAACGCGAGGCCACCCGGGCCCCCTATGCGGAAGCCCTGCGGAGCCACCGGCTGGCCTGTGCCATTGCCGAATCCGCCCGCACCGGGCGCGCCGTCCGGCTGCCCGGGGAGGCCGCATGAGGCAGCGGCGCAACCTGGTCGTGATGGCACCCGGGCAGATCGAAATCGTCGAGGAACCGCTGCCCGAGGTGCCCGTCGGCGGCCTGCTGCTGGAAACCCTGACCACCGGGCTGTCCGCCGGCACCGAACTGGCCTTCGTCAAGGGCGACCACCCCGGCCTGCGCTCGCGCCTTGATCCGGAACTGGGCCTGTTCCTGCCCGATTCCGCCGAAGCCGGCTACCCGGTGCGCCGCCTGGGCTACATGGAAGTGGCCCGCGTGGTCCGCTCCCGCACCGAAGCCTTTGCCGAAGGGGACGTGCTGGCCACGGCCTACGGGCACGCCACCGCGCACGTGTCCAACCCGCTGGCGGAGCACCTCGTCCCGCTGCCGGCTGACCTGGATCCGGTGCTGGGCGTCTTCGTTGCCCACTTCGGGCCGATCTGCGCCAACGGCCTGCTGCATGCGGCCGCCGACGCCTGCGGTGCCCTGGTCCGGGATCTGGGCGCCGGCGTGGACGGCAGGCTGGTCCTGGTGACCGGGGCAGGGCCCATCGGGCTGGTCACTGCACTCTTCGCGCAGGCCCTGGGTGCACGGGAGGTGGCCGTGGCCGACTCCGATCCCCGGCGGCGGCAGCTGGCCGAGGACATGGGGTTCCTGCCCCTGGACCTCGACGACGATCCCGGCAGAGTCCTGAAGACCCGCTGGCGGCACGCTCCCGGGGACCGGGGTGCCGACGTCGTCTTCCAGTGCCGCGGCCGGCCCGAGGCCCTCCATGCTGCGCTGCGGGCAGTGCGTCCTCAGGGCAGCGTGATCGACCTGGCCTTCTACACGCAGGGCGCGGACGCCGTGCGCCTGGGCGAGGAATTCCACCACAACGGGTTGAGCCTACGCTGCGCGCAGATCGGCCGGGTGCCGCGCGGGCTGGCCGGCACCTGGGACCGGGGCCGGCTGTCCGCGGAGACGGTCCGCCTGCTGAGGTCCCGCGGCGGCGAGGTGCGCCGCCACCTAGTGACCGACGTCGTACCTTTCGACGACGCGCCCCGGCTGATGCGCGACGTCGCGCGCCGGCGGCGGCACGTTCTCACTGCCGTCTTCGCCATGGACAATTCGTTCCTGCGGTCCAACTGAGCCGGCGGCCGGAATGGACAGGCACCTGCCGCCGGAAACGGACCACGAGTATCCGCTACCCTCAGCCGTGCTGGTGGACGTCGACGGTACGCTGGCGCTGCGGGACGGCCGCAGCCCGTACGACGAATCGCTGGTGGCCCACGACCTGCCCAACCACGCGATCATCACGATCGTCCGGGCGCTGCACAAGGACGGCCACCGGATCATTGTGCTGTCCGGCCGCACCGAGGCCAGCCGCGAGGATACCGCCGACTGGCTGGACCGGCACCTGCAGGTCCCCCTGGATGCCCTGTATCTGCGGGCCAGCGGTGACCGGAGGCGCGATGTGGACGTCAAGTACGACATCTACCGGCACAACATCGCCAACCAGTACAGCGTGCTGTGCGTGCTGGAGGACCGGAACCAGGTCGTGGACCTGTGGCGGTCGCTGCACCTGACCTGCCTGCAGGTCGCCCCCGGCGACTTCTGACCCCCAGCCTTTCCCTCTTTCCCTCCCCACACACCGCCGAAACCTCAGTTTTTGCTGAAAATGCGCCCGAAAATGGGCAAAAACTGAGGTTTCGGCGGAAGGGGTGGGTTCGGCGGAAACGGAAGGGGTCAGTCCACGATGATCCCGGCCTGCCGTTCGGCGGCCTCCACGACGTTGGCTACCAGCATCGCGCGGGTCATCGGACCCACACCGCCCGGATTCGGGGAGATCCAGCTGGCCACATCCGCCGCGGCCTTTTCCACGTCGCCGGTCAGCTTGGCCTTGCCGGTCTTCTCGTCGATGACCCGGCTGACGCCGACGTCGAGCACGATCGCGCCATCCTTCAGGTCCTCGGCCTTGACCATCTCCGGCATGCCGGCGGCCGCAATGACCACATCCGCACGGCTCAGGTGGTCCAGGATGTCCACGGTACCGGTGTGGGCCAGGGTCACGGTGGCGTTGATGCTGCGGCGGGTCAGCAGCAGGCCCAGCGGGCGGCCGACGGTCACGCCGCGGCCGATCACCAGCACCTCCTTGCCGTTCAGGGAAATGTGGTGCCGCAGCAGCAGTTCCACGATGCCGTGCGGCGTGCACGGCAGCGGAGCGTTGACCGGGCCGGACACGTTGAGCACCAACCGGCCGAGGTTGACCGGGTGGAGGCCGTCCGCGTCCTTGGCCGGGTCCATACGCTCCAGGATGCGGTTGGTGTTGATGTGGTCCGGCAGCGGCAGCTGGACGATGTAGCCGGTGCACAGCGGATCCGCGTTCAGCGCGTCGATGACGGCCTCCAGGTCTTCCTCGGACACGTCCGCCGGCAGTTCCTGGCGGATCGAATGCACGCCCACCTCGGCGCAGTCCCGGTGCTTGCCGGCCACGTAGGAGTGGCTGGCCGGGTCCTCGCCCACCAGCACGGTGCCCAGGCCCGGGGTGATCCCCTTGGCCTTCACCGCCTTCACCCGCTGGGCCAGTTCCGCCTTGATCTGCTTGGCTGTCGCCTTGCCGTCCAGGATCCGCGCGGCCCGCGGCGTGCCGAACGGCGTTTTCGGATGCGCCGGTTCCATTGTCCCGGATGCCTGGCCGGAAGGCTGGGTCTCAGTAGTCTGGGCCATATTGTTTACCACTCCTCATGTCCGGGGTACAGCGGGAAATCCTGGACCAGCTTGGTCACGCGGGCACGCAGAGCGTCCACGTCGGTGCCCGGCTTCAGCGCTGTGGCGATAATATCCGCAACCTCCGTGAATTCGGCAGACCCAAATCCGCGGGTGGCCAGGGCCGGGGTGCCGATGCGCAGGCCGGAAGTGACCATCGGCGGGCGCGGGTCGAAGGGGATTGCGTTGCGGTTGACGGTGATGCCCGCCGAATGCAGCAGGTCCTCGGCCTGCTTGCCGTCCAGCGCGGAGTTGCGCAGGTCCACCAGGACCAGGTGCACGTCGGTGCCGCCGGTAAGCACGGAAACGCCGTGTTCGGCGACGTCCGCGGCGCTCAGGCGCTCGGCCAGGATGCGCGCGCCCTCCAGCACCCGCTCCTGCCGCTCCTTGAACTCCGGCGAGCCGGCGATCTTGAAGGCCACGGCCTTGGCGGCAATCACGTGCATCAGCGGCCCGCCCTGCTGGCCCGGGAAGACGTTGGAGTCGATCTTCTTGCCGAACGCCTCCTTGGCCAGGATCACTCCGGAGCGCGGTCCCGCGAGGGTCTTGTGCACGGTGGAGGTGACGACGTCGGAATGCGGCACCGGGTTCGGGTGCAGTCCGGCGGCCACCAGACCGGCAAAGTGCGCCATGTCCGTCCACAGCAGCGCGCCGACCTCGTCGGCGATGGAGCGGAAGGCCTCGAAGTCGAGGTGCCGCGGATAGGCGGACCAGCCGGCGACGATCACATCGGGCCGCTCTTCCAGGGCCTGCTCGCGGACCCGGTCCATGTCGATGCGGAAGGTGTCCGGGTCCACCTCGTAAGCGGCGACCTGGTAGAGCTTGCCGGAGAAGTTCAGTCGCATGCCGTGGGTCAGATGGCCGCCGTGGGCCAGGGACAGGCCCATCATCTTGTCCCCGGGCTTGATCATCGCGGCGAGCGCGGCGGCATTGGCCTGGGCTCCGGCGTGCGGCTGGACGTTGGCGTACTCAGCGCCGAAGAGCGCCTTCACGCGGTCGCGGGCCAGGTTCTCCGCCACGTCGACATACTCGCAGCCGCCGTAGTAGCGGCGTCCGGGATAGCCCTCGGCGTACTTATTGGTCAGCACGGAGCCCTGGGCCTCCAGCACGGCGCGCGGGGCGAAGTTCTCCGACGCGATCATTTCCAGGGTGTGTCGCTGGCGGCCCAGCTCGTTTTCAAGGACGGCGGCGATCTCCGGGTCCACCTCGGACAGCGGAGCATTGGTTACGGCGGTTCCGGCGGATACGGCAAAGTTGGAAGATGTCACGGAATTCTCCTTCAGAGGCGGGACTTCCACTACAGGTCAGGCTACCCGCTGGGTCCCCATTGGAACATGGAAAAATCCCGGCAGGCAGGAACATGACCCTCGGTCCCAGGCGTGCGATCCGTGGCCTACGCTCTGCGCGGCAGGCCACCGGCTTCCGCCGGCAACTGTCCGCGCCGCCGCTTCCTGATGGTGCTCCACCCTACGCCAGTCGCGACGGAACCAATCCTAAACCAGCCGGGCCGCCGCCGTCGTCCTTCTCCCCTTCCCACCCACCCCCGGTTCGCTCAGCGCCACACGCACGTTCAGAGCGCGCAAACGAGCGCTTCGCGCGGACTCAGCGGGGCCGGGGAAGAAAAGAACGACGGCGGCACGCGGGTACGCTAGGAACCGTGACTTCGCTGCCTGGCACCACTGACCCGAATCCCGCAGCGGCCGCCGGCACCGGCACCGCCGCCTATTCGCTGACACTTTCCTGCGCGGACCGGCCCGGAATAGTCCACGCCGTCTCCGGAGCCCTGGTGGCCGCGGACTGCAACATCACCGAATCCCAGCAGTTCGGCAGCCCGGACAGCGGCCGGTTCTTCATGCGGGTGGCGGTCGACACGGCGTCCTCCCTGGGGCGGCTGCGTGAGCGGCTGCAGCCCGTGGCCGAACAGTTCGGCATGAAGTGGTCCCTGAACCGCGAGGGCGTGCCAGTGCGCACGCTGGTGATGGTTTCCAGGGAGGCGCACTGCCTCAACGATCTGCTGTTCCATCAGCGCTCCGGCACCCTGCCGATCGAGATCCCGGCCATTGTTTCCAACCATGAGGACCTGGCCGGGCTGGCGGCCTTCTACGGGGTGCCGTTCCACCACATCCCGGTGACGGCGGATTCCAAGGAGGACGCGGAGAACCGGCTGCGGGCCCTGATCGCCGAGCATGACATCGAACTGGTGGTGCTGGCCCGCTACATGCAGATCCTCAGCAACGGCCTGTGTCGCGAACTCACCGGCCGGGCCATCAACATCCACCATTCCTTCCTGCCCTCCTTCAAGGGCGCCCGCCCGTATGCGCAGGCGCATGCCCGGGGCGTGAAGCTGATCGGCGCCACCGCACACTATGTGACCTCGGACCTGGACGAGGGACCGATCATCGAGCAGGAGGTCATCCGGGTGCAGCACACCCACTCCACCGAACGGCTGGCGGCCATGGGCCGGGACGTCGAGGGCCGCACCCTGGTCCAGGCCGTGCAGTGGCACGCCGAGCACCGGGTGCTGCTGGACGGACGCCGGACGATCATCTTCAACTAGCGCCATCGCGCGCGTCCCCACCCTCGTTATGCGGCTAGGCTGATGACATGGCTCACATCATCACCTTTGACGGCAAGACTCCGACCATCGACCCCACCGCCTTCGTGGCCCCCAGCGCAGCGCTGATCGGCGATGTCGAGCTCGCCGAGCAGGCCAGCGCCTTCTATGGCGTGGCCGTCCGCGGCGACACCGCCGCCATCCGCGTCGGCAAGGGCAGCAACCTGCAGGATAATGTGGTCCTGCACGCCGATCCCGGATTTCCGACGACGGTCGGCGCCGGCGTGAGCGTCGGCCACGGAGCCGTCGTCCACGGCTGCACGGTCGAGGACGACTGCCTGATCGGCATGGGAGCCACGGTCCTCAACGGCGCGGTGATCGGCGCCGGCACCCTGGTCGCCGCGGGCGCCGTCGTCCTGGAAGGAACCGTCGTTCCGCCGCGGTCGCTGGTTGCGGGAGTGCCGGCCAAGGTCCGGCGTGAACTATCGGACGAGGAGTTCGCCGGAGTCCAGCAGAACGCCGCGCACTACGTGGAACTGGCCCGCGCGCACGCCGAGGCGAACAGCGCCGGCTGACCTGCGTTAACTTCTTGACGCCAATCGGCACGTACTCCACCCTTCGTGTATGCCCGCTGCATCCACCTCAATGGCGAGGGGCTGGAGGCGGCCGGGGACCTGCTCGAGTCGATGCTGCGCCGGGCGGGCGTAGCCCGCGGCACCGTCCTGAGCGCCGGCGTCGGAATCCCCGTGCCCGTCGACAACGACGCCAATCCGGGCGCGCTGGCACAGGTGACCTGGGGGCCGCACAGCGCGGTGGAGAACCTGGCGTTCATACCATGATTGAACTGCTCAGCCGCGGCCTGCCCCAACCGATCCGCCGGCATCCGCAGCAAATGAGCCCCGGCGGCCAGGTCTTGGGTTAAACCCTTGACCCCAAGGCATGTGACGTGGGTAACATTCTTCAGCGGTCCCCACGGAACCGCACCGGACAACGATGTCAGCAGGAACCTGCATGCCTACCGCAAACACCATCCTCGAAATGCGTTCCATCACCAAGGAATTCCCCGGCGTGAAGGCGCTGTCGGATGTCTCCCTGAGGGTCCGGGAGGGTGAGATCCATGCCATCTGCGGCGAGAACGGCGCGGGAAAATCCACCCTGATGAAGGTCCTGTCCGGCCTCTACCCCTACGGAACCTACAGCGGGCAGATCTTCTACCGGGGCAACGAGGTCCGGTTCAAGGACATCCGCTCCAGCGAACATGCCGGCATCGTCATCATCCACCAGGAGCTGGCGCTGATCCCGGAACTGTCCATCGCGGAGAACATCTTCCTGGGCAATGAACCCACGCGCAACGGTTTCATCGACTGGCCGTTCGTGTACCGGAGAACCCGTGAGCTGCTGGCCATGGTCGGCCTGAGGGAGGATCCGCTGACCAAGACCAAGGACATCGGCGTCGGCAAACAGCAGCTGGTGGAGATTGCCAAGGCGCTTAACAAGGACGTCAGGCTACTGATCCTGGACGAGCCCACAGCGGCCCTGAACGAGGCCGATTCGCAGCATCTGCTGGAGCTGATGGACGGCCTCCGTGCCAAAGGCATCACCTGCATCATCATTTCCCACAAGCTCAACGAGATCGAGCAGATCGCCGATTCGATCACCATCATCCGCGACGGCCGGACTATCGAGACGCTGCGCGTGAAGGAGGAGGGCGTCGACGAGGACCGGATCATCAAAGGCATGGTGGGCCGCTCGCTGGAATCCCGCTTCCCAGACCACACGCCGAAGATCGGCGAGGTGTTTTTCGAAGTCAGGAACTGGACGGTCCGCCACCCCCAGGTGCCGGAGCGGCTGGTCTGCAAGAACTCCAGCTTCACCGTCCGGCGCGGGGAGATCGTCGGCTTCGCCGGCCTGATGGGCGCCGGACGCACCGAACTGGCACGCTCCGTGTTCGGCCGGTCGTACGGGCACTACCTCTCCGGCACCATCCTCAAGGACGGCCGGGAAATCGTCCTGCGCAATGTTCCGCAAGCCATCGCCCACGGGTTGGCCTACGTGACGGAGGACCGGAAGTCGCTGGGCGTGAACCTGCTGGACGATATCAAGACCACCACCGTCTCCGCGGCCTTGAAGAAGATCACCAGGCGGTTCGTCGTGGACGAGAATGAGGAATACCGCGTGGCCGAACGCTACCGGCAGTCCCTGCGCACCAAGGCCCCGTCGGTCGACGAGGGCGTGGCCAAACTTTCCGGCGGGAACCAGCAGAAGGTGGTGCTGGCGAAGTGGATGTTCACCGATCCGGACCTGCTGATCCTGGATGAACCCACCCGCGGGATCGACGTCGGCGCCAAGTTCGAGATCTACGGCATCATCCAGCAGCTGGCCAGCCAGGGCAAGGGCGTGATCGTGATTTCCTCCGAACTGCCGGAGCTGCTGGGGCTGTCCGACCGGATCTACACCATCTTCGAAGGCGCCATCACCGGGGTGCTCGCCAAGGAAGACGCCAGCCAGGAGAACCTGATGAAGCTGATGACCGCGGCCAGGAAGTCCGCCTGAGCGAGTTGAGGAACAATGAACGCCCTTAAGAAACTCTTCGGCGGCAACACCCGCCAGTTTGGAATGATCTTCGCGCTGCTGGCCCTGATCATCCTGTTCCAGGTCCTCACCGGCGGGTTGACGCTCACACCGAACAACGTGATCAACCTCTTCAACGGCAACTCCTACATCCTGATCCT
The DNA here is from genome assembly GCF_059092905.1 of Arthrobacter sp. B0427-1-12. Lineage (NCBI taxonomy): Bacteria > Bacillati > Actinomycetota > Actinomycetes > Micrococcales > Micrococcaceae > Arthrobacter > Arthrobacter sp. B0427-1-12. The sequence continues at coordinate 46,294 of NZ_JBNHIC010000018.1, forward strand.
GGCCATCGGCATGGTGCTGGTCATCATCGCCGGGCACATCGACCTCTCCGTAGGTTCCGTTGCCGCCTTCGCCGGGATCGTCGTCGCCATGACCATGCGGGACTGGAACCTGCCGTGGTACGCCGGCATCCTGGTCGGCCTGGTGCTGGGTGCGCTCATCGGCGCCTGGCAGGGATTCTGGGTGGCGTACGTCGGTATTCCGGCGTTCATCGTCACCCTAGCGGGCATGCTGCTCTTCCGTGGCGCCAACCAGTTCGTCGGCAAATCGAACACGGTTCCGGTACCGGAGGACTTCCAGTACATCGGCGCCGGTTACCTGCCGGAAATCGGGCCTAACACCGGCTATAACAATCCAACGCTCCTGCTGGGCCTGGTCCTGGTCGCCGTCGTTGTCTACACCGGCTTCAGGGCGCGGCGGACAGCGGTCCAGGTGGGCGGAGTTCCGCAGGAACTCTGGGTGACCATCACCAAAATGGTGGTGCTCTGCGCAGCCATCATTTACGCCACTCTGCTGTTCGCCAGCGGCCGGGTCGGCACCTCCTTCCCCGTCCCCGGCATCATCCTGGGCGTGCTGGTACTGGTCTACGGCTTCATCTCCACCAAGACGATCGCCGGCCGGCACATCTACGCTGTGGGCGGCAACCGCCATGCGGCGGAGCTTTCCGGTGTTCAGAGCAAGAAGGTGGACTTCATGGTCATGATGAACATGTCCATCCTGGCCGCCCTCGCCGGCATGATCTTCGTAGGCCGGTCCAGCGCCTCGGGCCCGTTCGATGGCGTGGGCTGGGAACTGGACGCCATCGCGGCCGTGTTCATCGGCGGCGCGGCGGTGACCGGCGGCGTCGGCACCGTGATGGGTTCCATCATAGGCGGCCTGGTCATGGCCGTGCTGAACAATGGCCTGCAGCTGCTGGGCGTGGGCGCCGACTTGACGCAGATCATCAAGGGCCTGGTGCTGCTGATCGCCGTGGCCTTCGACGTCTACAACAAGAGCCAGGGCCGCAGTTCCATCATCGGCCTGATGATGCGTAACTTCGGCATGCGCCGCGGCGCCGCGGAGGTGCCGGAGGAAACCAAGGAGCCTGTCGTCGTGCAGGACACCCGAGAAGTCATCCACCGGGAAAGCTGAAGAAAGTGCCAACCATGCGCAAGATTACGAAATCCCTCACCGTCTTCGCCGCGGCCTCGGCCCTGGCCCTGACTTCCTGCGGCCGCAGCGACGAGGGGGTCGCCCAGGGCGGGGCGGGCGGCTTCGAAACCGGTTCCGTGATTGGGGTCGCCCTGCCGCAGAAGACCTCCGAAAACTGGGTCCTTGCCGAGCAGCTTTTCAACGAAGGCCTGCGGGAAGCGAACTTTGAGGCCGACATCCAGTTTGCCAACGGCGGCGTCTCGGAGCAGCAGAACCAGATCAGTTCAATGGTCACCAAGGGCGCGGAGGTGATTATCGTCGGCGCGATCGACGGCTCGCAGCTGGGAACGCAGCTGGCGGCCGCCAAGGACGCCGGAGCCACCGTCATCGCTTACGACCGGCTCGTGCGGAACACGGACGCGGTGGACTTCTACGTCGCCTATGACAACTTCCGGGTCGGCGAGCTCCAGGGCCAGGCGCTGCTCGAAGGGATGCGGGCCAGGAAGCCGGAGGGCCCCTACAACATTGAGCTCTTCGCCGGGTCCCCCGACGATGCCAACTCCCAGATCTTCTTCGACGGCGCGATGAGCGTGCTCCAGCCGGAGATCGACAGCGGAAACGTGGTGGTGGGCTCCGGCCAGACCGCCTTCAACCAGGCGGTTACCCAGGGCTGGAAGGCGGAGAACGCGCAGCGCCGCATGGACACGCTGCTCTCCGCCAACTACACGTCGGCCGAACTGGACGGCGTCCTGTCCCCCAACGACACGCTGGCGCGCGCCATCCTGACCTCGGTCCGGGCCACCGGCAAGCCGCTTCCGGTGGTCACCGGACAGGACTCGGAGGTCGAGTCGGTGCGGTCCATCATGGCCGGGGAACAGTACTCGACCATCAACAAGGACACCCGGGATCTGGTGGAGCATGCGATCACCATGGTCAAGGACCTCTCCCAGGGCAGCGTGCCGGAAACCAATGACGATGAAACCTACGACAACGGCGTGAAGACCGTTCCTGCCTACCTGCTGGAGCCGGTCATCGTGACCCGCGAAAACGCCGCAGAGGCCTACGCGGATGTCCCGGCATTGGCCCCGCTGACACAGCAGTAGCTGCCGGCATAAGTACGACGGCGGCGCCCCGCTTGCCGCCGTCCTGCTGGGAGCCGGCCCGCCGCCGTCGGCCCCTTGTCCAACCCCGCAGGGCGGGGAATCATGGTGGCCATGGATCCCTTCCTGACTGCCCAGAAGATCTGGCCAACCATCCAGGCACATGATGCCCCCGCCCTGATCGATTTCCTCGTCAGCACCCTCGACTTCACCAAGATCGCCGTCTACATGGAAGGCGAGGCCTACGTCGCCCACGCCGAACTGGCCGCCCCGGACGGCGGCGTGGTCATGCTGGGCTCGCACAAACCCGGCGCCGACTGGTCCACGCCGCCGGGCACCGCCGGGATCTCCGTCTACTCCGCCGACCCGGATGCGCTGTACTCCAAGGCCAAGGCGGCCGGCGTCGAAATCATCCGGGAGATCACCGACGAGGACTACGGGGCCCGCGGTTTCGGGCTTCAGGATCCGGAGGGCAACCTCTGGTATTTCTCCACCTACCAGGGCGAGAATCCGACCATCAAGAACGACCCCGGCAGCGCCGGATAAGCCGGCGCCGGACCAGGTCAGTACCGGATCGCGTCGATCACCTTGACCCGGACTGCCACCAGGGCCGGGACCAGGCCAGCGAGCGCCCCCACCACGGTGGCCGCCGCGATGCCGACCAAGGCGGCTTCCAGCGGGAACGCCGGCACGTCGGTCAGGCCCTGGGCCATCAGCTCCACGACCCACGGGCTCTTCAGCACCGCGACCGCCAGCATCACGCCCGCCACCCCGGCCACGAAGGTCGCCACCACGGATTCGAGCATGATGCCGAAGAAGATCCGCCCGGACGTGGCGCCGAAGCTGCGACGGATGCCGATCTCCCGCACCCGGTACCGGACGGTGACCATCGAGATGTTCACCAGGCCGACCGCACCCAGGAGCAGGACCATGCCGGCAATGCCGCCGATGGCCAACTGCATGGTGGACAGCGGGTCCCCGAAGGCGGCGAAGTCGGTCCGGTTGACCATGACATTGTCGTTCGGGAACTGCGCCGCCAGCTCGGCCTGGATGGACGCAACCAGCGGATCCGCCAGTTCCGGCGGGACCCACAGCTGCATGGACACGGTCATGGCCGGGCCGCCGGGCAGCCAGCGGTCGTAGTGCTCGGACAGCATCATCGCCTGCGGCGGAACCTGCAGGAAGTCGTCCTTAATGACGCCCACGATCGTGGCGGTGATGCTGCGCTCGCCGGCGATCTGCACCACCGGATGGGTCCGCAGATCCGGCGCGCCGAGGGCGGCATGGAACCGCTCATTGACGACGACGGCGGGAGCCAGCCGCTCGCCGTCGTCCTCGGCGAACCAGCGGCCCTGGACCATGTCCACCCGGCGCATCGCGCCATAGTCCGGGTCCACCACGACGGTGTCGGACTGGCGGACCCCGTCGGGGAACTGGAACGGGACGGCCGACTGGTAGCGCAGCGACGCGTACCTGACCGCGTAACGGTCCGCAACAGCGGTGTAGGCCCGGCGGATTTCGTCCGTGTCCACCTGGCCGCCGTTCGGATAGACCTCCAGCGAAATGGTGGCCTCACGGCCGCCGCTGCGTTCGGACGATTCAACGAACCCCTGGCGGGCCATGTCCCCGAGCGCGACCACGCTGGTCAGCGCGGCCACGGACAGGGCGACGCCGATCAACGCCAGCAGGATCCGGGTCTTGTGCACCCGCAGCTCCGACCACGCCTCCACGATGGCCGCCACGGCCCCGGTCATTGTGCCGCCCCCGCCCGCTGGTCCGGGTACGCCGCGTACTCCAGGTCCCCGGGATGGAGCACTCCGCCCTCGAGCCGGTAGTGCCGGTGGGCCAGCGCCGCCACATTGGCGTCGTGGGTGATCGTCACCAGCGCCGCGCCCGATTCCAGCGCCACCGCATCCAGCAGCGCCATCACGGCCTGGCCGGTTTCGATGTCCAGTGCGCCCGTCGGCTCGTCCGCCAGGATGAGCTTCGGCGAACGGACCAGCGCCCGGGCAATCGCCACGCGCTGCTGCTCGCCGCCGGAGAGCTTGTGCGGCTGGTCCTTCAGCCGGGCTCCCAGCCCCACCTGGTCCAGCATTGCCGCGGCAATTTTTTCGCGCTGCCAGAACCGGCGTCCGCCCGCGTACAGCAGCGGTGTCATCACATTCTCCAGCGCCGTCCGGCCCGGCAGCAGGTTGAACTGCTGGAAGATGAACCCGACGGCGGCGCCCCGCATCCGCGCCCGGCGCTTCTCGCCCAGGGACCGCACCTCGTGGCCGTCGAACTCCATGCGCCCGGCGGTGGGCAGGTCCAGCAGCCCCAGGATGTTCAGCAGGGTCGATTTGCCCGAACCGGAGCGCCCGACGATGGACAGGTGGTCCCCCGCCGCCACCTCAAGGTCCACCCCGCGCAGGATGCGCAGCGGCTCATGGTCCGGGATCTGCACCGTGCGGGTGACACCGCTGAGCCGGATGAACGGAGCCGGACCCGGGCCGGCGGCATGTTCGGCCACGCTCAGCCTCCCATGACCACGCCGGGGCCCATCGGACCCATCGGACCCATCGGGCCGTTCTGGTCCGGCGCCGGCGATCCGGGAACAAACTGCAGGATCTGCTCGCCCGCGGAGAGGCCCTCGACGATTTCCACATTGCCGCCGTCGTTCAGGCCCAAGGTGACATTCCGCTCCTGCGGAGTGCCGGCGTCGTCCATAATCCACACGATGCCTGTGCCCACCGAGCCCTTCACCGCGGTGGTGGGAACGGTCAGCACGTCCGCGGCTTCGCCGGCGGCGATGTCGATGGTCGCACTCAGGCCGGCGAAGACCGGAACCTCCGCCGGTACTGCGCAGGTGACGGTGCCGGTGGCGGCGGCTCCCGCGTCCGGGACAGTCGGACCGAAGGCGGCAGGTGCGACGCCGGTCCCCGCCCCGGGGGCCGTCTCGCCGGCACCGGGGGCCTCGCCGACCTCCACCGCACCGCAGTCGAAGGGAGCCGGTCCGCCGGTGACTGTCACGGACGCACTGCTGGGCCGGCCCAGCAGCCGGAACTGCTGGTCCGGGGTGAGGCTGCCCGTCACCGAAAAGGTGCCCGGGTCAATCGTCGCCGCGTCCATGCCCACGGTGACCTGTTGGTCGGGCAGCACGCTGAGAGTCCCGACCGTACCGGCCGCGGTGGCGACGACGTTGGCGTAGGTGTACCGCGGCTGGGGCTGGACCACCGCAGGGAGCGCAGCCGGCACTTCCGCTGCCGCCGCGGCTCCCCCATCCCCGGTTTCCCCAGCTGGCGCGGACGGTGCCGGTACCGCGGCGGTGACCGGCGGCGTCGTCATTTCCACCGGCTGGCGCACCTGGAAGAGTGGATCACCGACGGCGACCGCAGAGCCCTCCGCCACGAAGATGTGGCTGACTTTGCCCTCTGCGGTGCTGCGCACCGTAACCGGCTTGTCACTGACGACGCTGCCCTGCAGCTGGACCACATTGGTGACCGTGCCCCGGCCGACGGCCACCGTGGGGGTCATCAGGGCGGCCTCCGGCACCGCGGGCACGCGTTCGGGTTTGATCCCGTCCACGAAGGCCAGCTTGAACAGTGCAGCCGCGATGACGGCGAAAACCGCCAGCCAGGCCACAGGCACGACGTATCTGCGTATGACACCCAATGAACCAATCCCCCTGGAATATTGCTGCTTGAGACTTCGCACCGCGGGGTGCCGTTTGAACATAGGCAGGCGCACGCGGCGCCGTCCATTTGTGTCGTCGCACGGCGGCAGTGCCGTTTGCCCGCCAGTGATGGACGGGGCCGTACCCGGCAGACAAGATAGGCTCATGAGCAAATCGCCGCTGATCCCCGCACCGCCCTGCGCTGAGCCGGGTGCCCAGAGTCCGCTGGTCGCAACGGGCCGTCCGCTCCGCTGGGGCGTTGTCGCCACCGGCCGCATCGCCGCCCGGGTCACCGAGGACATCGGCCGGCTGGAGGACGCGGTGCTGCAGGCGGTCAGCTCGCGGTTCGAGGCCAACGTGGTGGACTTCGCGGACCGCTTCGGCTTTGCCGGCTACTACTTCGACGACGGCGGCACCAAGGCGTTCCAGCGATTGTTCGAGGATCCACAGGTCGACGTTGTCTACATCGCGACCCCGCACGGGCAGCACTACGAGATCACCAAAGCGGCCCTGCTGGCAGGCAAGCACGTGCTCTGCGAGAAATCCCTGACCATCAACGCGGCCGAGGCTGCCGAACTGATCGAGATCGCCCGGTCCCGCAGGCTCTTCTTGATGGAGGCCCTGTGGATGCGTTTCCTCCCCTCCATCAACCGTGCCTGGGACATCATCGCCTCCGGTGAACTCGGCGAGATCCAGTGGGTCCAGGCGGACATCGGTTTCCCGGCTGCGTACGATCCGGCCAGCCGGCTCTGGAATCCGGCAGCGGGCGGCGGCGCCCTGCTGGACATGACGGTCTACCCGCTGACCTGGGCGCTCGGCGCGCTGGGCTTTCCCGCGGCGGTAACAGCCGTAGGTACCCTGAACGACGACGGCATCGACACCCAGAACGCCCTCACCCTGAGTTACTCGCACGGAGCGCAGGCCCAGCTAACCTCCTCCCTGCTGGCCAGTTCCCCGCGCACCGCCACAGTCTGCGGTTCCGAAGGCTGGTTGCGTTCCGGCTCCCCACTGCACAATCCGTCCGAGCTGATCGTCCAGGAACACTTGGGCGAACGCAGGGTCGAACGGTTCGAGCAGGTGGGCAATGGCTTCACCTACGAACTGCGGGAGGTCACCCGCTGCATCCAGGAAGGCCTGCTGGAATGCCCGACCATGCCGCTGGCCGACTCGCTGGACACCATGCGGCTGTTCGACGGCGTGCGTGCGCAGATCGGCGTTCGGTACGACGCCGACCGGTAGCCGGTTCTTCGGCGGGCGCATCCGGCGGCCGCCCAACAGCTACCGCAGTTGGGGGTCTGCCTCGCGTGGGCGTCCCATGGACGCCGCGGGGACCGGACGGTTGGGGTCGTCAATCGTCCGGCGGCGTCCCCTCAGCCGCTGCCGGACAGGGAAGGGGAACCCGGTCCGGCAGCGGACGATTACCGCTGCGTCCGGCGCCGCGGGGCGGTCCGGCGCAGCAGCACGGCTCCGACCAGCAGCAGAAGCAGGCCGATGCCTACTATTTCGACGTCGGTCAGCCCGGTCTCGGCCAAAGTCCCGGAGGCTGCGGCCCGGTTGGAGGAAGCAGCCGGGGAGGTGCCGGCCGCGGCACCGGTGCTGCTGTTGGCGCCGGTGCCGGTGGCAGCCGGGGTTCCGGCGTTGGCACCGGTGTCGCTGTTAGCGCCTGTCCCGCTGTTAGCGCCTGTCCCGGCACCCGAAGCCGCCATACCGAATGTGGTGCCGCCTGCGCCGAAGGGTGCAGTTCCGGTCGGGACAGCAGTTCCGGTCGGGACAGCAGTTCCGGTCGGGACAGCAGTTCCGAAGGAGGCAAAGACGCCGGAAGCGGCAGGAACAATGAAGCCGCCTGACTGACCGGCGGTCTGGACTGACGTCTCCGAGCCGGCGTCCGCCCCGGGGGCACCCGTCACGCCGCTATCGGAAGGAGTCTCGCTGCCAATGGGCGCACCTCCAGAAGACGTACCATCCACGGTTCCCTCAGGCTCCTCGCTCTCCGAAGGGGAAGCTGCAGGGTCCGCCGGTTCGGACGGCCCCGCCGGAGCCGGATCAGCGGGCGCAGCGGGAGCACCAGGTGCTGCGGGAGCAGCCGGCACGGCCGCACCACTGCCCACGCTCAGCCCTGCAGCGGCCGTCAGTGTCTCCGTCCCGGTATCCTGGCCGCCGAGGACCACCTCAGCCGCGACGGCAGCGTCAGCCAGGACAGCAGGATCCAGCGCAGTGCCTGGCTCTGCACCAAGCACGAGATCCGCATCCACCGCAGCATCAACAAGACTCGGATCGGAACCGAGAACCACATCAACAGCCGCATCAGCTACCAGAGCCGGATCAGACGCCACAGGTCCGGCCGCCCTCACCACCACGTCCGCATCCACTGCAGCATCAACCAGCGCAGCGTCCGCCACCGGTGCAGCATCGAGGGCTCCAACGGCAATATCCACCGAGGCATCTACCGCAGCGGGAGCAGTGCCGACGGCCAGATCGACGTCGGCCGTCAGTGGATCGGGTGAAACCAGTGCCGGGTCCACTCTGACCGGCTCGGCCACGGCCGCACCGACCGTCACGGCAGCATCGGCTGTCAGACCAAGGCCGGTATCCGCAGGCTGAGCGGTAGGCTCCTCCAGCAGTCCGCCGACCATGACTGTCACATCGGCGTGAGCATCTGCGGCCAGGGTGGCCGCATCAAGTTCGGCGGCCTGCGCCGCACCTGTGCCGAGGCACGCAAGTCCTCCGGCGATGGCAGCCCCGTACAGGGACCGCCTGATAAAGGCGTACATGATTGTTCTCCTGACAATGAGTAGTTTGTCGTCCCGCACGGGACAGATGCCTTCCGCTGCCCGCCCGGCGGACAGCATGGGCCTACTCAGTCAGGTGAAGATCCAGGGTCGTGGGGCAGTGAAGCCGGCAGGGTCCAGTCCGGGTTCTGTGCACTGCTCACGAGAACTGATGCCGGTACGAGAGCCGCATCGGAGAGATTAGCGGCGATGCCCTGACCGGATTCGGCAGTGTGCGCGCCGCGGGGCGCGGAAGGTGAGGGTGCCGCGGGTGTCGACGGTGCCGTCGGTGCTTCCTGTCCGGGGACATTTCCCTGCTTATCCACGGCCGACACGCCGCCTGACGAGGCAGCCTGAATAAAGGCCCCAGCAGCCAACGGAGCGGCAGGACCAGACGGCGTTATGGCAACCTGCTTCGCAAACTCCGTGATGAGTGCCGGAGCCGCAGCCACAGCGGGAACGTCACCTTCGGTGACCGCAGGAACAGCGCCGTCAACGACGGCGGCCGGAACGCCGGCGTCGTTCGCTTCAGTCTGGACCGGAACGGTTTGGGCAGCTGAGCCGGCGTCTGGCGTCCGGGGCGCGGCCGGCGCCGGAGCAACCGGCTGGACGACCGGCAGAACCGCAGCCGCCTCAGGCACAGCGGCAACCACAGTGTCCAGCACCGGTTCCGTGATCGTCTGGACGGGTGCTTCACCGACTAGGTCACCGACGACGGGAACGGCCGACACTATGTTGTCCGCTGCTTCGAGCGCCGGCTGGACCGTCCGGACAACGGGTTCAAGGACGGGTTCAATGACCGGCGCCACCACCGGCTTCACGACCTGCACGGTCTCGGCAACCGGGACGGCCTCCAGCACCGGCTGAACAGCCGCAACGGCAGGGGCCAGAGGCTTCGCGCCAGCGTCGGCAACCGATTCAATCACCGGCCGGACGACCTGCGGGAGCGCTTCCGGCGCCGCGATGGGAACCACGCGATCGGCGGCGGGCTGGACAGCCGCTGCAACGCGCTCCACGGTAGAGGTCACGGACGTGGAGGTCAGGGCATCCAGATGCGGGACGCCGGCGCGATCATCATTGGCGGCATGGGCAGTAACGGCTCCGAAGACCATCCAGGCCAGTGCAACCAACCCGGCCACCAAGAGGTGCCGGACAACCGCCGCAACTGGCAAGACCGGTTCGCCGCGCGCCATCACACCCCCGCCCCAAAAAGATGCTGCGGCCGCGGACCGGCCGCACGTGGTTACATCCTAGGCCCGGCCTTCAGGAACCGTCCAGAGGTACTGCGGCCCCAGGCGCCGTGCCTTGGATACTGCTCGTGGCTGTCAGCGGCGGCCGATACCCTGATCGCAGTGCTGTAATCCGCAGGATCCACAATCCAGGTGAGGAGCCCGGCCAATGACCCCCGCTGACGAGCCCGAAGCACCGCTGCGCAGTCAGGCGCAGGACAGTCCCTGGCACCTGCGGACGGTAGACGCCGTCACCGGAGCCTTGGAGGTGGATGCCCGCACAGGCCTCGATCCCGCTGCCGTGGAGGCCCGGCGGGCCGAGTACGGTCCCAATGCCCTTGACGAGGCGAAGCGCGAGCCGGCCTGGAAGCAGATCCTGCGGCTGTTGGCGGACCGCATGACCCTGGTGCTGCTTGCCGCCGCCATCGTCAGTGCCGTTGTCTCCCGCGAATGGGAAACCCCGGTGGTCATCCTGGTAGTGATCACGCTGAACACGGTGCTGAACTTTGTCCAGGAACGGCGCGCGGAGAGCAGCCTGCAGGCGCTGCGGAACATGTCCGTGGAACGGTCGCGGGTCCGCCGCGGCGGCCGGGAACTGCTGCTGCCGCGGACCGACCTGGTGCCGGGAGATATCGTGATGCTCGACGCCGGCTCCACCGTTCCGGCCGACGGGCGCCTGCTGGAGGCGGCCCGGCTGGAGGTGGCCGAGGCGGCGCTGACCGGCGAATCCCAGCCGGTTCTTAAGCAAACCAAACCGCTGGACGACGCCAACGCCCCGCTTGGCGACCGCAGCAACATGCTGTTCATGAACACATCGGTGACCCGCGGCCGGGCCACCATGGTGGTCACGGAGACCGGCATGCGCACTCAGATGGGCAGCATCGCCCGGCTGCTGGGCAGCGCCCAGCAGGAACGGACGCCGCTGCAGCGGCGGATCGACCAGCTGGCCCGGACGCTGACCATCGTCGCGCTGGTGGTGGTCGGGCTGGTGTTCATCCTGGGCCTGGTCCGGGGGCAGTCGCTGTCCGAGCTGCTGATCACCGCAGTGTCCCTGGCGGTGGCGACGATCCCCGAGGGGCTGACCGCCGTCGTTGCTTTCACCTTGGCCATGGGCGCCTCCCGCCTGGCCGGCCGCGGCGCCATTATCAAGCAGCTGTCCGCAGTCGAAACCTTGGGCAGCACCACGCATATTGCCACGGACAAGACCGGAACGCTGACGCTCAACCAGATGACCGCCCGCCGGCTCCACGCTTATGGACGGACCTTCCGGATCAGCGGCGAGGGCTACTCCACCGAGGGCCACATCCTCGCCGGCGACGGGCAGCCGCTGCCCGACCTTACCAAAGCCTTCGTGGCCATGGCGCTGTGCAGCGACGCGTCCGTGGACCGGGGCTCGCTGCTGGGGGATCCCACGGAAGGCGCGCTCGTGGTGCTGGCGGAAAAGGGCGGGATCGACGTGGACGGCCTGCGCCGGGCCCATCCGCGGATGGCCGAAGTGCCGTTCGATTCCGACTACAAATTCATGGCAACCTTCCACGCGGCCGAATCCGGAGGCACCCGGTGCTTCGTCAAAGGCGCGCCGGGCATCCTGCTGGAGCGGGCCGGCTCCGTCCTGGCAACGGAAGGCCCGCGGCCGCTGACCCAGGAGGACCGCGAGCGCATCAGCGGGCTGGTCAAGGAGCTGGGCGCCGAGGGGCTGAGGACCATGATGCTCGCCGGCCGGACGTTCGACGCCGGCGACAGCCACAGCGGCGACGGCGGCTTCGCTGACAACGACGGCCTGCACGGCGCCGTCACCGACCTGACGCTGTTCGCCCTGGTGGGGATCGTCGATCCGCCGCGTCCGGAAGCCGCTGCCGCGATCCGGACGGCGCAGGAGGCCGGCATCGCCGTCCACATGATCACCGGCGACCACCTGGTCACCGCGTCGGCCATTGCCAAGGACCTGGGCATCCCCGGCGAAGCTGCCACCGGCGCCTCCCTGGACGGGCTCGGCGAGGGGGACCTGCGGCGGCGGGCAGCCGGCTACGGGGTACTGGCGCGGGTGGCGCCCGAACATAAGATCCGCGTGGTCAAGGCCCTGCAGGATGAAGGTGAAGTGGTGGCGATGACCGGCGATGGCGTCAACGACGCGCCGGCGCTCAAGCAGGCGGACATCGGCGTGGCCATGGGCATCACGGGCACCGACGTCTCCAAGGGCGCCGCCGCCATGATCCTCACCGATGACAACTTCGCCACCATCGTCTCGGCCGTGGAGGAAGGCCGCGGCATCTATGCCAACATCATCAAATTCGTGAAGTTCCAGCTGACCACGGCCTGGGGCTTCGTGCTGATCTTCCTTGCCAGCGGGCTCTTCGGCATCGCCGGCGGCGCACCGTTCACTGCGCTGCAGATCCTGTGGGTCAACATCATCATGGACGGTCCGCCGGCCCTGTCGCTGGGCGTGGACCCGGCAGAGCCGGACGCCATGAAGCAGAAGCCGCGGCCGGCCAGCGAGCCCCTGCTCACGCGCGAGCGGCTGCTGCGGCTGCTGTTCCTTGGCGCGGTCATGGCCGCAGGAACGATTACCGTCCTGGCGCTTGCCCCGGGCTGGTTCCCCGGGGCGGACCCCGCGGTCACCGGAACGCTGGCCTTCACCACGTTCGTCTTCTTCCAGGTCTTCAACCTGCTCAACGTGCGCAGCGAAACCCGCTCCGTCTTCTCCCTGCAGACCTTCACCAACCGCAGCGTCTGGGTGGCGCTGGGGGCCGTCGTCGTCCTGCAGATCCTGGTGGTGCACCTGGACGTGCTGCAGGGCTTCTTCAGCACCGCCCCGCTGACCTCGGCGCAGTGGCTGGTTGCTCTCCTGATCGGGTCCTCCGTGCTGTGGATCGAGGAGATCCGCAAGGCCGCCGTCAGAACGGTGCGGGACAGGGCGGTGCGGGACAGAGCGACGCGTTAGCCGCGCTTGGCGCTATATACAACAGGCGGCGCGGTGGTTACGCTCCAATCATGGGCGCAGAGGTTAAGTCCAAGACGTTCACCCGCGAACAGCGGACCAGATACCGGCAAAGACTTCTGGAGAATCTCGAGAGCTTCGATCAGTACCTTTCCAGCGCCACCTTCGCGGACACCGGATCCATCGGCCTGGAACTTGAGCTGAATCTGGCCAACGCGGACTTCTCCCCCGCACTGCGCAATTCCAAGGTCCTGGCGGAAATCGGCGATCCCGCCTTCCAGACGGAGATCGGCACGTTCAACATCGAGCTGAACCAGCCGGCCCTGTCCGTCGCCGGCCACGGGCTCAGGGACCTGGAAGACAGCCTCCGCGACCAGCTGAACCGGGCCGATGACCGGGCCGCGGCAGCCAATGCGGACATCCTCATGATCGGGATCCTGCCCACCCTGAAGCGGGAACTGCTCGACGACATGTCCTGGCTGAGCGCGGGAAAACGCTACGCGGCCCTGAACACGTCCGTCCTGCAGGCCCGCGGCGAGGACATCCTGCTGGACCTGCGCGGCACCGAGTCGCTGCGCTTCTACGCCAAGAACATCGGGCCGGAGGCGGCCTGCACCAGCGCCCAGCTGCACGTCCAGGTCCAGCCCGAGGAATTCGCGCCGGTCTGGAACGCCGCCCAGATCATTGCCGGTCCGCAGGTGGCGCTGGCCGCCAACTCCCCCGTGTTCATGGAAACCCTGCTCTGGCATGAGACGCGCATCGAACTGTTCAAGCAGTCCATCGACACCCGGCCGCCGGAGATGCGGAACCAGGGCGTGCGGCCGCGCGTCTGGTTCGGCGAAAACTGGATCACGTCCATCTTCGACCTGTTCGAGGAGAACGTGAGGTACTTCCCGGCGCTCCTGCCCGAAATGTCACGCCGCCCGGGAGAATGCACCGCCGCCGGCGCGCCGCTGCTGCCGGAGCTGCGCCTGCACAACGGCACCATCTACCGCTGGAACCGCCCCATCTACGATCCCGGCGACCAGGTGCCGAACCTTCGCCTTGAGAACCGGGTGCTCCCGGCCGGGCCAACGGTGCTGGACACCCTCGCCAACGCGGCCTTCTTCTTCGGACTGGTCCGGGTCCTGCGCACCGCCGACCGGCCGCTGTGGTCCCGGCTGGCGTTCAAGACGGCCACGAACAATTTCCTGGCCTGTGCCCGCAAAGGGCTTGAGGCCAACGTGTACTGGCCGGGCATCGGCGACATTCCGGTGGACGAACTGATCATCCGGCACCTCATTCCGCTGGCCGCCGAGGGTCTGGCGCAGCTGGAGGTCGACGGCGACCTGGCCGCCCGCTACCTGGATGTGCTGACCGCCCGGGCACAGTCGGAACAGAACGGTGCCTCCTGGCAGATCAAAACCATCCGCCAACTGGAGGCGGCGGGACTGGACCGGGCCGCGGCCCTGACGGAGATGACGCGCCGCTACTCCGAGAACATGCACAGCAACGCTCCGGTCCACACCTGGCCGCTGCCGTAGCCGGCTGCACCGCACACCCGGCTCGGCGGCCGTGGCGAATGGGCTAACCTCAAGAAGGTAGAAATCTTGAGGGGGGGACATGTCCACGCCGGTTACGGACCAGGCTGCACGCCGGATTCGCCGGTTTTCCGCCGCAGCCTGGCTGGTCGGTGCGGCCATCGTGGCCACTGGCATCTTTGCCGCGCCGCGGCTGCTGCCGGGTTCTCTGCCCGCGGATGGCCCGCCCCTGGCGGCCGGCATCCGGGACGCCCGCGCGGAGTCGGATACCGATCCCTGGGAGCCCGGCAGCGGTGCGCCGACGCTCGCTCCCGAAGCACCCGGCAGCTGGTCCGGCTCCGGTGACGCGGTGCTGCACTACACCGCACCGGCCGGATCCGGCGGCCTGTTCCAGGCAGCGGCCACGTCCGAGGACTCCATCGAGGTATCCCTGGATGATCCCGCGGAGCCGGAATACCCCAACCACCTGATCTACGGCATCGGATCGGATGAGAGCACTGAAACCTTCGCCACCGAACGCGGCAGCTTCGTCCTCTACGTGACTACCGACGGAGACTGGACCGTGAGCATTGAAGAACTGAGGTATCTCGACGTCAACGGTCCCATGGCCGGAACCGGCCGCGCCTACCTGCGCTACGAGGGGGACGGTGCCGTCGCCGGCTTCAGCAACGACGGCGATTCCAACGTGACCGTCAAGGGATTCCAGGAAGGTGGCTGGGATCTGCTCGTCAACGAAATCGGCGACTACCGGACCCGGTTCTCCTGGCAGCCGGCGCCGGTGGTGTTTTTCGAGATCGATACCCACGGAGCCTGGACCTTCGAGGTCGAAGAATGACCGCGGCCGCCCGGCCCGGTAAATTCGTTCCTGCCACACATAATCACAGGGGGAAATCACTCCATGGCCTTTGCCCACACGCTGGCCCAGGCGCTCAAGGCCCGGATTCCGGTGCTGTACATCGAGAGCTACGAGGAAGCCCGCGTCCACGCAGAAGTACTCAAGTGCGCGGCGTCCCTGCGCAAACCCCGTCCGGTGTGGACCTGGAACGCCAGTTCCGGGCTAGTCTCCCCCTCGGACGGCCAGCAGGCCAACACCGCCAGCCCCGCACGGGCGCTGGACCGCGTGCTGGGCACCCATGATCCCGGCGTCTTCATCTTCTTCGACCTGCATGCCTACTTCGGGACGGATCAGCGGCCGGCGGATCCGGAAGTCGTGCGGAAGGTCCGCGACGCAGCCGCCGCGTTCCGGCAAGGCGGCAGCGCCCGGGTGCTGATCGTCGTCGCTCCCCTGCTGCGGATCCCGCCGGAACTGGACAAGGTGGTCACGCTGGTGGATTTCCCGCTGCCCACGCACGATGACATCAAGGCCATGCTGGACCACATGATCCGCCAGAATGCCGACGGCGGCCGGATCAAGGTCTCCCTCACCGACGAGGAACGTGAAAATATGGTCCAGGCCGCGCTCGGCCTGACCATGGCGGAGGCGGAGAACGCCTTTGCCCGCGCCATGGTCGACGACGGCCGGCTGACGGCCGAGGACGTGCGCGTGGTGCTGGACGAAAAGCGCCAGACCATCCGCAAGTCCGGGCTGCTGGACTACGTGGACCAGCAGATCAGCCTGGACGAGGTCGGCGGCCTGAACAACCTCAAGCGCTGGCTCGGCAAACGCAAGGGCTCCTGGCTGGAGGATGCCGCCGGTTTCGGCCTGCCCACTCCGAAGGGCGTCCTGATCACCGGCGTGCCCGGCTGCGGAAAGTCCCTGACGGCCAAGGCCATGGCGTCTGCATGGGGCCTGCCGCTGCTGCGGATGGACATCGGCCGGGTCTTCGCCGGGCTGGTCGGTTCGAGCGAGCAGAACATGCGCAATGCCATCGCCACGGCGGAGGCGATCTCGCCGTGCATCCTGTGGATCGACGAGATCGAGAAGGGTTTCGCCGGTACCACCGGTGAAGGCGATTCTGGTACAGCCGCCCGCGTCTTCGCCTCCTTCCTGACCTGGATGCAGGAGAAGCAGCATCCGGTGTTCGTAGTGGCGACCGCGAACAACATCGACCGCCTCCCGCCGGAATTCATGCGCAAGGGCCGCTTCGACGAAATCTTCTTCGTCGACCTCCCGACGGAGGCGGAACGCAGAGTCATCTGGGAGATCCAGATGCGGCGGCGGGCAACCGACCTCAACAAGCTCGAAGCCGTGGCGGACGATCCGGCAGCGATCGAACTGCTCACGGCCGCCTCGGCCGACTACTCCGGTGCCGAGATTGAGCAGGCAGTCATCGCGGCGCTCTTCGAGGCCTATGCGGAGTCCCGGCCGGTTCGGCTGGAGGACCTGGAACAGTCCATCACCCAGATGATTCCGCTGGCCGTCACCCAGGCGGAGGAAGTGGGCGTCATCCGGCAGTGGGCGGCGCTGCGTGCCGTGGCAGCCACCGGCAGCGAAGACCGTGAGGACAGCGCGGGACCCGCCGCAGCCGCGGTCTCGGCCGGCGGGGCCAGCGGACAGCCGGCCGTTCCCACCGAGCCGCCTGCCCGGGGCGGACGCACCGTCGACTTCTAGAACACCCACCGCCGCAGCCAGGAGAAGCCATGGACCAGAAACAGCTCATCGTCAGGATCAGTCCCGACGGTTCCATCAATGCCGAAACCAAGAATCTGTACGGGGACGAGTGCCTGGACTACATCACCGTCCTGGAGGACCTGCTGGACGCTCAGACCGTGACCAGCTCCTTCACCGAGGACTATTCGCGGCAGGCCGCGGTCACCAGCAACTACCAGCGCAATGACACCTCAGGGCAGTAATGATGCCCGAGCCCACTAACGGCAGCGCTCCCCCGACCGTCCCGGCGGAAACCATCCGCTACGCCCGCTTCCTTGCCGCCACGGACGCGGAAGGTCCCGGCCGGCGGGCCGCGCTCTGGCTGCAGGGCTGCTCCATCCGCTGCCCCGGCTGCTTCAACCCGCAGCTGTGGGCGGCCCGCGGCGCCACGGTCGCCGGCACCGCGAAGCTGGCCGCGCAGCTGGTGTCGCAGGCGCTGGAGGCCGGCTCCGAAGGGGTGACACTGCTGGGCGGCGAGCCGTTCGAGCAGGCGGCGGCCTCCGCCGTCGTCGCCCAGGCTTTCCGCGCTGCCGGGCTGTCCGTGATGACTTTTACCGGCTACGTGCAGGAGGATCTGCACCGCTGGACGGCTGACCGGCCGGATATCGCCGATCTGCTGGCAGCCACCGACCTGCTGGCCGACGGACCGTACCTTGCCGGCTTGCCCGAACGGCGGCGGCCGTGGATCGGCTCCACAAACCAGCGGCTGACCGCGCTGACGGACCGCTACCGGCCGCTGCTGGACCGGATCGGGACCCAGCCGGACCGGCTTGAGATCCGCGTGGCGCCGGACGGAACCATCGGCGTCAACGGGTGGGCGGAAGCGGACCAGCTGGATGCGCTGCTGGCCGGCCTGGGCCGGCGGGCGGACAGACCGGGAGCAGACAAGAACCTATTGCCGGCAGGCACAGAACCAGGAGGAGCATCGTGAGCGTTTCCATACTGCTCATACCCGCGGCGATCGCGGCAGCCGCGGCCATCAGTTCGGCCGTGGACAAGTCGGTCAAACCCGGCACCGGCGCCGGCACCAAGGAGAAAGCGCAGTTGCCGCAGGTCCAGGTGCGGACCCGCATGCGGGACCTCAGGCTGCTGCAGGCGGCGCTGGCCGACGCCAAAGCCCGGGTCCTTTCCGCCACCGAGTCGGAAATCCGGGCCGCCTGGAGCGACGCCACCGCAGCCTTCCGCCGCGATCAGGAGGGCATCTGGCAGGTGCACTTTACCGGTGAGCACATCGACCGGCGGCAGGCAGAGGACATCATCCGCGCGATCGATGCCGCCTACGCCCGCCACGTCCAGGCGGCCGTGGTACAGCGGCTGCGTGAACGCGCCGGCGCCGCCGGCATGGAACTGGCCTCCGAGACCGTGGAAGAGGACCAAAGCGTCACCATGGTCCTGAACGTCCGGCGCTGAGCGCGGCCGCAGACAGTAAGAGCATTCAATGGAATACAACGATCGCCGGCCGGGCACCGGATGGATGGCCACGGCCAGCCTGTGGCTGGTCTTTCCGCTGCTGACCGTGGGCGTGCTCGGCGGAGCCGGCTTCCTGGCCATCGGTATCCTGGCCCGCCGTGCTGCGTGGACCGCCTCCGGCGTGCTGTACCTGCTCATGGTGGTAGTTTCTTTGGCCATGATCGACAATGCCGTCGCAACCATGCGCGTCCTCCTCTGGATAGCCGGTGCGGTCCACGCGCTGGCCATCAACCCCGCCTGGCTCAGGGACCGCTGGTCCATCCGGGAGCAGAATCCGGGCCTCAGCCCCCTGGCCGCGTTGGTGCGCCGGTCGCCGTCCAGCCAGGGCACGACAGCGGTGTCCCAGGCTTGGCGGGCAACGGCCCGCCCGGCCGGCAGCCGGGCCGCGCGCTCCCAGAACGCCGGTGCCCCCGCCCCCGTTCCGGCTGAAGCCGAAGGCCTGCTGAGCGACTCGCGGCTGGATGCCCGCAGCTATTTTGCAGGCGGAACCGGCGGCGCAGAAACCGGCACGGCTGGGGCCGCCCGAACTGCCGGGGCGGGCGCCGCGGAACCTCTCGACCTCAACACCGCCACGGCCGGCCAGTTCGAAAAGCTGCCCGGCTTCTCCCGCAGCAAGGCCCGCAAGGCCCTCCGGCTGCGCGAAGCCCGCGGGCACTTCCAGTCCGTGGAGGACTTTGCCGCAGCTATGTCCCTGCAGCCGCACGAGTTCCAGCGGCTGCGCAGCCGGGTGGTCTGCAAACTGCCGCCGGCCGCGCCGACGGTCTTTGGCCGCATGGTGGACTACTAATGGCTTCCGAATCGGGCAGGCAGCCGGGTGCGTGGTGGAACATCACGCAGAGCTGGTGGCTGCTGGTGGTGGTCGGGACCTTCGGTTTCCTCGGCGGGGCGGCGCTGCTGACGGTCGGCGCCCGCGCCCGCCGGCCGCTGTGGGTTCTCGCCGGCCTCGTGCACCTGGTCTCTTCCGGGGCGGCCGTGGCCCTGGTCGATGAAGGCCCTGCCGCCGATGAACTGTTTATGTGGCTGGTGCTGGGCTCCTGGGTTGCCGGCAGCGCCTTCGCCGTATCCATTAATCCGGAGTTCCTGCGGATCAAATGGAACCGTAAACTCGAGCAGTCGCAGTCGGCGGCAACGAGGCGCCGCGCGGCCATGGGCCGGCCTACGGGCCGCCGGGCCGGCAGTTCGATCAACAAGAGCCGCGCCAGGACAGCACCGGCACCCCGCACCGCGGATGCACCTCCCGCCGCGCCGGCACCGTCCGCTATGGCAGCTCCGTCCGACACCGCACGGAAGAAAAGCCGGAAAGGCTCCGCCCCCGCACGCGCCAAACACACGCCACCCGGCTTCGGCCGCAAGGTCGATTACTAGATGCAGCGTTAAGCGCCACGACCCCGCGCCTTCCAACAGGAAGCGCGCGGGGTCGTGGGATTTTGGCTCTTCGCGCCCGCCCACCGGGCGTAGCGTCGGGAGCGCTAGCTCAGCGTGGCAAGGACCTCGTTGAACTTCGCCGACGGCCGCATGACCGCTGCGGC
This sequence comes from Arthrobacter sp. B0427-1-12, assembly GCF_059092905.1. Lineage (NCBI taxonomy): Bacteria > Bacillati > Actinomycetota > Actinomycetes > Micrococcales > Micrococcaceae > Arthrobacter > Arthrobacter sp. B0427-1-12. Next base: position 66,219 of record NZ_JBNHIC010000018.1, read on the forward strand.
TTTGGCCTCATCCGGACGGTAGTAGCCTCCGATGTCCACGGGGGAACCCTGGACGGCCAGCAGTTCGTCCACGATCGCCTGCTCATTGGAGCCCAGCGCGTCGGCCAGGCCGGAGAAGGCCTGGGCCAGTTCCGTGTCCTCGGCCTGCTTGGCCAGTTCCTGGGCCCAATACAGGGCCAGGTAGAAGTGGCTGCCGCGGTTGTCGATCTCCCCGGCCTTGCGGCTCGGGGACTTGTTCTCCAGCAGGAAGGTGCCGGTGGCACGGTCCAGCGTGTCCGCCAGGACCTGGGCGCGCTTGTTGCCGGTGGTGCTGGCCAGGTGCTCAAAGCTGGCCGCCAGGGCCAGGAACTCGCCCAGGGAATCCCAGCGCAGGTGGTTCTCCTTCAGCAGCTGCTGCACGTGCTTCGGCGCGGACCCGCCGGCACCGGTTTCGAACAGGCCGCCGCCGTTGAGCAGCGGAACGATGGAGAGCATCTTGGCGCTGGTGCCCAGTTCCAGGATCGGGAACAGGTCGGTGAGGTAGTCGCGCAGAACGTTGCCGGTCACCGAGATGGTGTCCTCACCCTTGCGGATCCGCTCGATCGTGAAGGCAGTTGCCTTCTCCGGAGACATGATCTCGATCTGCAGGCCCTCGGTGTCGTGGTCCTTCAGGTATTCCTTGACCTTGGCGATCAGATTGGCGTCGTGGGCGCGGGTCTCGTCCAGCCAGAACACCGCCGGGGTCTGGGAAGCGCGGGCACGGGTGACGGCCAGCTTGACCCAGTCGCGGACCGGCACGTCCTTGGTCTGGCAGGCGCGCCAGATGTCGCCGGGGGCGACCTGGTGCTCGATCAGGACGGCACCGGAGCGGTCGACCAGCTGGACGGTGCCGGCGTCCTGGATCTCGAAAGTCTTGTCATGGCTGCCGTATTCCTCGGCGGCCTGGGCCATCAGGCCGACGTTCGGCACAGTGCCCATGGTGGTGGGATCGAAGGCGCCGTTGGCCCGGCAATCATCGATCACGACCTGGTAGATGCCCGCGTAGGAGCTGTCCGGAAGCACCGCAAGCGTGTCGGCCTCCTGGCCGTCCGGTCCCCACATGTGGCCGGAGGTGCGGATCATGGCCGGCATCGAAGCGTCAACGATGATATCGCTGGGCACGTGAAGGTTGGTGATGCCCTTGTCGGAATCAACCATGGCCAGAGCCGGGCCCTCTTCCAGGCCCTTCTTGATGGCCGCCTGGACACCTTCGCGGACGTCGGCCGGCAGTCCCTCGAGGCCGTTCAGGATGGAGGCCAGGCCGTTGTTCGGGCTCAGGCCTGCAGCGGCGAGCTTGTCGCCGTACTCGGTGAACAGCTCGGAGAAGTACGCCTTGACGACGTGGCCGAAGATGATCGGATCGGAGACCTTCATCATGGTCGCCTTCAGGTGCGCGGAGAACAGCACACCCTCTTCCTTGGCCCGGGCCACCTGGGCGGCCAGGAACTCGTCCAGGGCAGCGGCGCGCATCACGGTGCCGTCGACGACCTCGCCGGCGAGGACCGGGATCGACTCCTTCAGCACGTTGACCGTGCCGTCTTCGCGGACCAGCTGGATGGTGAGCGTGTCATCGGCCGGAATGACCACGGACTTCTCATTGGAGCGGAAGTCGTCTGCCTCCATGTGGGCCACGTTGGTCTTCGACTCGGGGGTCCAGGCGCCCATGGAGTGCGGGTTCTGGCGCGCGTAGTTCTTCACCGAAAGCGGCGCCCGGCGGTCGGAGTTGCCTTCACGCAGGACGGGGTTGACAGCCGAGCCCTTGATTTTGTCGTAGCGGGAGCGGATTTCCGCCTCTTCGTCGGAGGACGGATTGTCCGGGTAATCCGGCAGATCGTAGCCCTGGCCCTGCAGTTCGGCGATGGCGGCCTTCAGCTGCGGGATGGACGCGCTGATGTTCGGCAGCTTGATGATGTTGGCTTCCGGCTTCTTCGCCAGCTCGCCCAGCTCGGCCAGCGCGTTGCCGGTCCGCTGCTCCTCGGTGAGGTAGTCCCCGAAGACCGCGATGATGCGGCCGGCCAGCGAGATGTCGCGGGTCTCCACTTCCACACCGGCGGTCGAAGCGAAGGCCTCGACGACCGGCAGGAACGAGTACGTGGCCAGCATGGGCGCTTCGTCTGTATGGGTGTAGATGATCTTGGCCATTGGTGAGGCGTCTCCTACGAAGGTCTGCGGATATCTGGTGTGATGTATCCAAACTTACCTGAGTAGCTGCGCGGGTGCGGCAGAGATGACGACGGCGGCCCCCCGCCGCAGGTGCGCAGGGAACCTGGGCGGGGCCGCCGGGAGAGCCTAGTGGAAGAAGTGGCGGGCGCCGGTGAAGTACATCGTGATGCCGGCTTCCTTCGCCGCCGCGATGACTTCCTCGTCCCGGACCGAACCGCCGGGCTGGACGACGGCGCGCACGCCGGCGTCGATCAGGATCTGCAGGCCGTCCGCGAACGGGAAGAACGCATCCGAGGCGGCAACCGAGCCGCGGGAGCGCTCGTAGCTCTGGCCGTCGGCATCCGCCGGGCCCAGGGAGTTGGCGCGTTCGACCGCCAGCTTGCAGGAGTCCACGCGGTTCACCTGGCCCATCCCGACACCGACGGCGGCACCGTTGTGCGCCAGCAGGATCGCGTTGGACTTGGCGGCCCGCACGGCCCTCCAGGCAAAGGCGAGGTCCTTGAGCGTGTGCTCGTCTGCGGCGTGGCCCGCGGCCAGGGTCCAGTTCGCCGGGTCGTCGCCGTCAGCCTGGATGGTGTCCGCCATCTGCACCAGCATGCCGCCGGAGACCTGCCGGATTTCGGCCGGATCGCGGCGGTAGCCCTCGGGCAGGGCGAGCAGGCGGATGTTCTTCTTGGCGGACAGGAGCTCCACGGCCTCCGGCTCGAAGTCCGGGGCGATGACAACCTCGGTGAAGATGTCCTTGACTATGTTCGCCATGCCGGCGGTGACGGTGCGGTTGGCCGCGATCACGCCGCCGAACGCGGAGAGCGGATCGCAGGCGTGGGCCTTGGCGTGGGCGTCGGCGATCGGGTCCGTGGCATGGGGGGTCGCCACCGCGACGCCGCACGGGTTGGCGTGCTTGATGATGGCGACGGCGGGCTCGTCGAAGTCGAAGGCCGCGCGCAGCGCCGCGTCCGCGTCGACGTAGTTGTTGTAGGACATGGCCTTGCCGTGCAGCTGGTCCGCCTGGGCGATGCCCGGGGTGGCGGCCTTGTCCACGTACATGGCCGCTTCCTGGTGCGGGTTCTCGCCGTAGCGAAGCACTTCGGAGCGCTCCAGCGCCAGGCCGGCGTAGGCCGGCCAGGTGTTCCCTTCCTCGGTGCCGTCGCCGAACTGGGCGGCGGTCCAGGAGGCCACGGCGGTGTCATAGGCGGCGGTGTGGGCGAACGCATCGGCGGCCAGCCGGCGTCGTGCATTGAGGTCGAAGCCGCCCTCGGCGGCCGCGGTGACCACCTCGCTGTAGCGGGCCGGATCGACGACGACGGCGACACTCGGGTGGTTCTTCGCGGCCGCGCGGACCATCGAGGGCCCGCCGATGTCGATCTGTTCGACGACGGCATCCTGGTCCGCGCCGGACCTGACCGTCTCCACGAACGGGTACAGGTTCACGACCACCAGGTCGAAGGGCTCAACGCCGAGCTCGGCCAGCTGGGCGACGTGGTCGTCGAGGCGGCGGTCCGCGAGGATGCCGGCGTGGACGCGCGGATGCAGGGTCTTGACCCGCCCGTCCAGGCACTCCGGGAAGCCGGTGAGCTCGGAAACCTCGGTCACCGGGACGTTGGCCGCGGCGATGGTCTTGGCGGTGGAGCCGGTGGACACGATCGTGACGCCCGCGGCATGCAGACCCTGAGCCAGCTCCTCCAGACCGGTCTTGTCGTAGACCGAGATCAGGGCCCGGCGGATGGGAACACGGTCAAGCTGCTTCATGCTCACGCAAATCTCCAAAGTTATTGGTCAACGTCTTCAAATTCCCTTCAGTCTATTCCACCGCTTTCGGGGACAGTCTGCGTCACACATGGGAACAAAGTGATAGCTGGGGATAAAGTTATTCCTGTTCTTTGATTTACTCTCCCGGTGCCGTTTTCACCCTGGAAGGCATGTCCCTTGATCAAGAAACCACGATTCCTCCCGCTCGTCGCGCTGAGCACCCTGGCACTGGTGGGGAGTTCGCTGGGCGCCATTGTCCCCGCCTCCGCCCAGGTTTTCAATCCCTGCGACCGGCTCAGCGCCGGCCAGGTCAAGTACTCCGGGCACGGCGCCAACCGCGTGACGTTCGCGACGGCCAGCCACCGCTGGGAGTCCAGGGCCCTGGTTACCAGCTGTGTCCGTTCCGGGGACCGCTACGTCCAGGAGTGGCAGGTCAACGGGTATGTCGGCGGCAGCGGCTTCAAGGCCCCCGGGGTGCCCAGCGGCCACACGATGAACCTCTACTCCCCTACCGGGTCCTTTACCGTTCATGACGCCTTCGGCCTGCAGAACCCAGGCACGGCGTTGAGCTACCGGACGCTCAATCCGAACTCCCGCTGGGGCGGCCGGATCGGCCCGGAGTACAACCGGTACCTGGAGTACCCGGAACTCGCCCGCTGGCCGGACGAGAACCTGTGGTACCTGGCTACCCGGCCGGAAGGCGACTACCGGCAGGCCGTGGTCATTGACTACAACCGCGGCCCCGGTGTGCCCATCCAGCAGGGCGACGGTTTCGCTATCTTCCTGCATGCCAATCCCGTACCCACTGCCGGCTGCATCGCCATCCCGGAGCACATGGTCACGCGGTTCATCCAGACCGCGGTTCCGGGCGACCGGATCATCATGGGCGCGGTCGATGACATCTTCACGCCGCACTCCAACTACCCGTTCGGTGCCATCGCCAAAAAGTACGCAGCCATGGGCGGCCAGCTGGGCCCCGGCAATCCGACATCGAATGAGGTCGGTGGGCTCCGCAACGGGGGTGCGTACCAGAGCTTCCAGCGCGGCTCCATCGTCTGGTCCCCGTCCACGGGGGCCCGCTTCCTCACCGGTGCCATTCGCCAGAAATGGCAGCAGCTGGGCTCCGAGCGGGGGTCCCTGGGCTATCCGACGTCGGAGGAGGTCGCCGGACTGGCGTACGGCGGGGCCTACCAGAGCTTCGAAGGCGGGGCCGTGCTGTGGTCGCCGGCCAGTGGGGCCCACGTGGTCAGCGGCGGCATCCGTTCGGCCTGGGTCTCGCAGGGCAGCCAGAGCGGCAAACTGGGCTACCCCACCACGGACGAATACGTCATTCCCGGTGGCGTAGCGCAGGACTACCAGGGCGGCCGCATCGTCTGGTCCCCCTCCACGGGCGCGCAGATCCTCGGCGGCGCCATCGGCACCAAGTACTGGGCCATCGGCGGCCCGCGCACCGGACTGGGCTACCCGGTCGCCAAGTCCGTCGGCGGACTGGCATACGGAGGCTACCGCCAGGACTTCCAGGGCGGCACCATCGTCTGGTCGGCGGCCTCCGGCGCCTACGTCTCCTCCGGAGGCATCCACTGGGCCTGGATATCGCAGGGAGCACAGGACGGCAAGCTCGGCTACCCCCTGACTGATGAATACGCCATTCCGGGAGGCATGGCCCAGGACTACCAGGGCGGCCGCATCGTCTGGTCCCCCTCCACGGGCGCGCAGATCCTCGGCGGCGCCATCGGCACCAAGTACTGGGCCATCGGCGGCCCGCGCACGGGCCTCGGCTACCCGGTCGCCAAGTCCGTCGGCGGACTGGCCGCGGGCGGCTATGCCCAGGATTACCAGGGCGGCACCATTGTCTGGTCACCGGCGTCGGGGGCGCATCCGATCACGGGCGAAATCCGCAGTACCTGGGTAAACATGGGCGGACAGGACAGCTTCCTGGGCTACCCGACCACAGATGAAACGGCTGGCCTGGCCGGCGGCGCGCGACAGAAGTTCCAGGGCGGGGCCATCATCAAGACGCCGACGGGCGTGTTCACCTCCGGCAACGGCATGTACGGGGCCTGGGCCGGCCAGGGCTTCGAGAACGGCACACTCGGGTACCCCACGTCCGCCGAGTACACCACTGCCGACGGCGGCGTCATGCAGGACTTCCAGGGCGGAAAGATCGCCTGGTCCCCCTCGACCGGAGCACGTATCCTCACCGGCGCCATTTCGGACAAGTACCTGGCAGCAGGCGGACCGGAGAGCACGCTGGGCTACCCCGCCGGCAACGCCACCGCCACCGCCGGCGGCGGACAGTCCCAGCGGTTCCAGAACGGCGAAATCGTGTGGAACCCGGCAACGGGCGCGCAGATCGTCACGGGCGGCATCCGCTGGGCCTGGATTTCCCAGGGCAGCGAGAACGGCGAACTGGGCTACCCGACCACGGATGAGTACGTGACGGAGGACGGCGCCGCCCAGGACTTCCAGGGCGGCCGGATCACCTGGACGCCGGCGGAGGGCACCGTAGTGCAGCTCGGCGGCGCGGCGGCCGGTCCGGCTGAGACCACGCCGGCTGAGACCAAGCCGGCCGAGGCCGAAGAATCCGTGCCGGCAGAAGCAGACCGGCGGGAGCAGCAGCAGGCACCGGCAGTCCCGGCTGTCCCATCCGCGCCGAAGACGAGTGCTCCGGCAATGACGGCCCCCGCCGAGGCTCCGGCCCCGTCGGTGACGCCGACGCCGTCGGCCATTCCCGTACCGTAGCGGCAACCACAACGACGCCGGCCCCGCACCGTTATGGTGCCGGGCCGGCGTCGTACCGTTCGCGTCTAGTAGCGAAGCTTGGACAGGGACTTCGCGTAGGCCTTTTCCGCCTCTTCCTGGATCGGCACCTCCGCCGCGTACAGCACGCCGTAACCGAAGGTATCCTCACCGGCCTTGCGGGCCTCCTTGGCGGTGCTGCGCAGGAACTGCTGGAACATCTGGCTGTCCCGGTGGGCACCCAGGGCGTCCTGGACCTTCTCCGCCCGGTTCATCAGCTTCTTGAGCCGCTTACCTGAGGTGAAGTCCGGCGCGCCGGAAACGGACCTGATCGCGTAGCGCAGGCGCTTGGACTTCTTGCGGACGTCATGCAGCAGTGTCAGCTGCTCGGCTGGGTCCTCGCAGGCTTCGGCGTCGCGGGCCATCCGCATCACCCGCTTCGTCTGGCGCTGAAAGCACGCGGCCAGTTGCTTGGCCGCGCTGCCGCCGTCGCCGTCCTTGAGCGGGACGTCGGCGATGAAGTCGTCCAGCGCATCAAGGATGGCAAAGTACGCGGGCGAGTTCAGCTCCTCGAGCACCTTGTCGTGGGCCGCCCTGTATTCCCGCTCCTTGGCGCGCCGCAGCCGGTTGGCCGCCTGCTTGGGCACCAGCCCCACGGGCTGGCGGGCAACGCGCTCGGCCGCATGGTCCCGCGTCACCTCGGCGTCACGGGCCGTGCCCAGGATCCGGCCCAGCTCCTGCATCTGGGCCGCGAGCGCGTCCGCCCGCTCCGCGTCAAGCACGGGCTTGAACGTCTTGAGCATGCTCCGGATCGCCCGGGCGGAGACCCGCAGCTGGTGCACGGAGTCCTCCTCGTCCCGGCGCACCCGCGGGTCCCAGGACTTCAGCTGCGCGGCTTCGAGGCGGAAGGCCTCTGACAGGACAGCGCGTACCGACTTGCCGCTGACCGCCGGTCCTTCGGCCGGCCCGGCTTCCTCGTCCCGGCCCAGGACCCGGGCCAGCTTGGACGCCCGCTGCGCGCGGGTGGCCCCGGTATCCAGCAGGCGGTGTTCGACCTCGTCCAGCAAGGCGGCCTGAGCATCCTCCGGATCGTGGACCGTATCCAGCAGCTCCACCTCCCACTCGCGCCAGGAATGGTCCTCGCCGCTGGCAACGTTGTGCGCCTCAACTGTGTCGTCGCTGACCTCGGCCAGTTCCCGGCCCTTTGAGCCGAGGATCACCGTGACAGCACGCAGCGTTTTCATGGTCGCGACCGGCCGCAGCGCCCTGCCGCGGACATGGACCCGGACCAGTTCCTCCACCTCCGGCGGCACGCCGTCATGGTCCTTGCGCAGCGGCAGATGCACCTCCAGCCGACCCTGTTCCGCCGGAAACTTCGTGTGCCAGCCTTCGTCCTTGCCGCCGCGGCGGCTGCGCAATGTGATGCCGTGCCGCTGCAGGGTGCCGTCCTCGGTGTCGTAGTAGGCGGCGTTAAGTTCGACAACACCGCGGTCATCGATACCGGTGACGTAGGGCACACCGGCCAGACTTGGCAGCTTGGCTGCCACATCGACGTCGTACTTGCGTTCGATTTCCAGCTGTCGTGAAAGGGCCATGGCTAATTATGGGCTGTTCGCAGCTTCATTCCATAGCAGCGGCAGCGGGTCCGCCGCGGGTCTAGAGTTCGCGGGTCTAGAGTTTCAGATGAATGCATTCGCTCCGGAAGGCTCCGACAATGCCCATCAATCTTCAACTGCCCACCGGCGACCATGTGGTCCAGGAACTGCCCTGGCGATGGCGGGTGCAGGGCAAGATCTTCCTGATCGGCGGTCTGGGCTTCATGTTCGATGCCTGGGATGTTACGCTCAACGGCTTCCTCATTCCCCTGCTCTCCTCCTACTGGGACCTGACCCCCGGCCAGGCTGCGTGGATCGGCACCTCGAACCTGATCGGCATGGCCGTCGGCGCCTTCGCCTGGGGCGGCATCGCGGATCTGATCGGCCGCAAGACCGCGTTCACGCTGACGCTGCTGATCTTCTCCGTCTTCACCGTGGCGGGCGCCCTTGCACCCGAATTCATCACCTTCTGCATCTTCCGCTTCCTGGCCGGCTTCGGCCTGGGCGGGTGCATTCCGGTGGACTACGCGCTGGTCGGCGAGTTCACCCCGCGCCGGCACCGCGGCCAGGTGCTCACCGCCATGGACGGCTGGTGGCCCATCGGCGCCACCCTCTGCGGCGTGGTCTCCGCCCTGCTGATCGCCCAGTTCGGCGACTGGCGCTACCTCATGCTGGTCATGGTCCTGCCCGCGCTGCTGGTCTTCTGGGTGCGGCAGTCCGTCCCCGAATCGCCGCTGTACCTGGTGCACAAGGGCCGTACCCGGGAAGCGAAGGCGGTCATCGATTCGCTGATCCGGCAGACCGGGGCCGAGGTGGGCCCCTGGCGACTTCCCGAGCCGGCCGCCATGCCCAAGCTGTCCATCGGCGACATCACCAAGCAGGTCTCCGAGCTCTGGCGGTTCAGCTGGAAGATCACGCTGACCGCATGGGGCCTGTTCGTCAGCATCCTGCTGGTGTACTACGGCGCCCTCACCTGGATGCCGGCGATCCTGCGCGCCGCCGGGTACGGCGACACGGCTGCCTTCATGGCCACCGCGGGCATGACGGGCATGGGTCTGCTGGGCGTGATCGCGGCGGCCGCGCTGGTGGAGACCATGGGCCGCAAGTGGTTGCTGGCCATCACCGGCCCGCTGTCCGCCGCGTCGCTGGTGGTCTTTGCGCTGTTCCTCGACGCCGGCGCTCCGCTCTCCGCGCAGCTGGCCCTGCTGTTCTTCGGCTTCATCGTGCAGGTGGCCATACCCGTGCTGTACACGTACGTGTCCGAGCTCTACCCGACCGAGCTCCGCGGCAGTGGCTTCGGCTGGGCCTCAACCGTCTCCCGCGTGGGGGCCGGCCTGGTCCCGCTGATCTTCGGTTCGGTCCTGTGGCCGACCTTGGGCCTGCCTATGACGTACGTAGTCACCGGTGCGCTGGTGGTCGTCTTCGTAATCTGGATGGCCCGCTTCGCCCCGGAAACCAAGGGCGCGGAGCTGCACTGAGCCGGTTTCGTGGGTGAGCCGGTGGCTGAATGAGCGCCAGCGAGTCGAAGCCTCTTCCCGCACCTCGAAAGCCCTCGAAATCCGTTTGCCAACGACGACGGCACCGCTTTCTTGAACGTCGGCACCAGCTGAGTATCTAGCAGCCGATGCCGGCCGGGTTCTCGATGCAATCGTCAGCGTAGTTATTGCTGACCGTGCGCCAGACACTGATTGTTTGAGGAGCCGTGGAGAATTCACCGCTGCCTGGAATGGGCAGGGCCGGACCGCCGTTGACGCTGTACGTTCCCTGGAAGTAAGTGGTCAGGACAACACTGTAGTCGCCCGTCTCGGTGTAGACGTGGCTGGTGCGCGTCTCCTCACCCCAGCGTTCACGCGGCAATGGGCCGCCCCCCCAGGTATCAGGTTTCACTTATGGTGCGAGATCAGTCCTTACGGTAGCGCAGGGTTCAACAAGAGATCGAAAGTTATCCACATTTGGCGCTTCACAAATGAATCGTGACATCGGTCGGGTCCGGGACTCGACCCCGCTGGCGCTTCGCCACCGTCGCCCAGCCACCGCCGCCCAGCCACCGCCGCTCAACCAGCGGCGGCAAGCCTCTGCAGGGTCTGCACCAGGAGCTTGCGCTCCTCGACTTTGATCCGCTCGTGCAGCTCTTCCTCCGTATCCCCTTCAAGGACCGAGACCGCGGCCTGCGCCAGGATGGGGCCGGTGTCCACGCCCGAATCCACCAAGTGCACGGTCACGCCGGTGACCTTGACGCCATGCGCCATGGCATCGCGCACTCCGTGGGCGCCGGGGAAGGACGGCAGCAGCGCCGGATGCGTGTTCACGATCATGCCGGCGAAGGCGTCGACGAATTCGGTGTCGACGATGCGCATAAACCCGGCGAAGACGATCCGGTCCACGCCGTAGGAAGCCACCTTGGCCTGCAGCGCACGGTTCCATTCGGTGCGGGAGGGGAAGTCCGCCGGTGCCACCACGAACGTCTCCACCCCTGCCGCGCGGGCCCGCTCCAGGCCAAAGCATCCGGCGACATCGGATCCAACGGCCACAACCTCAGCGTCCAGCGCGTGGGTGGCCACCGCGTCGAGAATCGCCTGGAGATTGGAGCCGGAGCCGGAGACCATGACAAGAATGCGCATGGGTCAACCTTAAACGCCGGACTACCTTAGGCTTGAATCCATGCACGACGCCGGTCCCCCAGTCCCGCCCGACACCCGCCGCCCGCGGCCCACCGAGGCTGAGTTGAAGAATGCGCAGCTCTACATCCGTTGGTCCGCGGCGCTGCTCATCGGCGCTGTCCTGACCACCGGCCTCTTCCTGCCCTGGAAGCTGATTCCGGTCGCGCTGGGAGCGGCCGCCGTCGTCGTCGGCATTATGTCCCTGGTCAAGATGATCCGCGTCGGTTTGCCCGCGATGCTGCGCGTGGCGACGCTGTTCGGCATCGTCGCGGCGTTCATGCTCACCACCGTTTCCGGCCTCCAGGTCCTGGTCTGGCCGTTCACTCTGGACTACGAGCAGTGCATGAGCCGGGCACTGACCGAGCAGGCCAAGGACCAGTGCCTGACCGACTATCAGGAGCGCCTGCTCAGGTTCTCCGATGCGGTCCAGCCGTAGGTCCTATTTTGCGGAGCGCCGCTTCGGTTCACGTTCCAGCCATGGGCCCGCGGCGTAGCCGATCACGACGCCGGCAGCCACCTCGAGGGCGACGAAGGCCGCCGTGAGCAGCGGGTTGGGTCCGATCTCGGTGAGCCGGCCGATGCCCAGCGAACCGCGCGCCAGCCAGGCCAGCGCCATGGACAGCAGGCCGCAGACAGCGCCGATGAAGAGTCCCAGCACCACCGTGGAGGCAGCAGCGGTGAACCAGCGGGCGCGGATCTTGATGGCCAGCCATTCGTCGAAGTGGTTCTCCCCCTCGCGCAGGAACCACCAGCCAGCCAGGATGCCGCCGGCGACGGGCAGCAGCATGGCCAGGTACCCGAATTCCAATGTCCCCGGCGGCAGCGCACCGAGCACGGGGAAGACCGGCAGCGGCCCGACGGTGGTGCCCAGTGCGCCGATTGAGCTTCCCGTCCCGATGGCGAATCCCGCACCGGAGGCCCAGGCCAGGGTCCACACCGCGAAGTTCGGCAACAACCCCAGCTGGGCGATGGTGACCACTGACCCGCCGACGATGCCGGCGTCGAGCTTTTCATAGAGGAACACAATGTCCGCCCAGTGAATCGCCAGGTTCACGGCCAGCAGCAGTGCGGACAGTCCCACCGCCGCAATGGTTCCCACCACACCGGCGCGGACGCCGGCCCAGACGTAGGAGCCGGCCCAGCGGGAGTGCTGGCTGGTTGAGGCGATCCGGTCGGCTGCATTGACACCGATCAGCCGCGCCCACGATCCTGCTTCCCGGTAGGCGCCGACCACCAGCCCCAGGCCGGTGGAAACCAGGGGAACCAGGCCCGCAGTCCACCACTGCACCTCGACCTCGGGACTGCTGGTGATGTAGGCCGTGCCGACACCGATGGCCGCATAAACCGCCAGCGCCCCCAGCATCGCCTGCCAGAGCTGGTCCTTCTTGGACGCACGGGCCAGCCTGCGGCCGGCCCGCCAGGCCAGGAAGAACGGTATGAGCGTCAGGCCCAGCGGGATCAGGGACAGCGTGCCGTGGATCGTTTCGGCCGAACTCGTCCCGCCGGGCAGGTGCAGTTCCAGCGGCACGCCGTGGATCAGCAGCCAGGCCTGGCCCGCCAGCCGCGCCAGCGACTCGAACGAACGCTCCTGGAAGCCGCCGGTCAGCCAGACGCCGAGCAGCGGCAGCGCCACGATGAGCGCGGAGAGCACCGCGGCCTGGCCGAATTCGAAAATGCCCTGCAGCCACAGAGGCATGGGCAGGGTTCCATGCCCTTTCGGGCGTACAGAAAGTTTCATCTGTCCTATGGTGCCATTCACACGGTCCATGCGGCGGCAATGCAACGCCGGGCAGAGCGTCCGGGGCGCCTACGCGGCCAGGTCAACCAGCCCCTTGACCAGCGCGCCGGCGGCGCCGATGATCGCCAGCAGCACGACGGCGGCCCGTACGTGTTCCTCGCGGGTGCGGCGAAGCAGCTTCTCACCGAGGAAAATGCCGCCGATGACCACCGCCACGATCAGCGCCCAGTACCACCACCCGAAGCCGGGCAGCTGGCCCGGGGCCACGATCAGTTTCGTGCCAACCGTGAAGAGTCCCAGGACGATGAAGAACGGCTGCAGCGTGGCGGCGAACGGCCGCTGCGGCCAGCGGGCCAAGACCGCGTAGGCGCTTACGGCAGGACCGCCGACGCCGGCCAGGGCGTTGGTAATGCCGGAGAGGAACCCCGCCGCAGCCTTGGGGCCGTCGCCGCGCAGCACGAAGGACGTCCGCTGCAGGAACAGCGACAGCAGCAGCGCGGCGAGCACGATTGCCCCGACTCCCACGGCCAGCGGCGCCGGAGGCAGGCCGGCGCCGGCGATGGAACCGACGACGGCGGCAACGCTGGCGGGCATGGACAGCCACCAGAACATGTTCCAGTCGATGTCCCGCCAGACGCGGCCCACGATCAGGAAGTTGGCGACGACGGCGCAGATGTTGACCATGAGCACGCCCTCGTGCGGCCCCATGATCATTACCAGGAACGGGGCGATCAGCAGCGCGAAGCCCAGGCCGGCCATGCGCTGGGCTACGGCGCCGGCGAAAACCGCGATGAGGATGCTGGTCAGAAGTCCCAATGTCACCGAACCACTCTAGGCGTCCGCCCGCCGGCCCCTTGTACACGTCCCCATCCTGAGTACGCTGGCCGCAGTGGCACCTTGACAAAAATACTTGACGCTTCAACAATAAGGAGGTATTGTCAGTAGTGATTTTATTGAACCTTCAACTAATCGAGTGGCTTGCATGAAGAATCTCCTGACCCGCCTCTTTGGAAAGAAGAAGAAAATGACTGACATCACCATCATCGGCGCCGGCAACATGGCCCGCGGCATCGGAACCCGGGCTGTCGCGGCCGGCCGCTCCGTCCAGATCCTCGGCCACCAGGCCGCCGACGCGCAGAAGCTGGCCGAGGAACTCGGCTCCGGCACCAGCAGCGCCGCCGCCACCGAGGTTCCAGCCGGCCGGATCGTGGTGCTGGCCGTTCCGTTCGATGCTGCCAAGGAACTGGTCCGCAGCTACGGCGATGCGTTGAACGGCAAGACCGTCATTGACATCACCAACCCGGTCAACTTCGAAACCTTCGATTCCCTGGTCGTGGAGCCGGGCACGTCCGCGGCGGAGGAAATCGCCAAGCTGGCCCCCTCCGGCGCCTCCGTGGTGAAGGCCTTCAACACCACCTTCGCCGGAACCCTGGTCGAGGGCCATGTCGCCGGCCAGCCGCTGGACGTCTTCATCGCCGGCGACTCGGAGGAAGCCCGCAACGAGGTGGCGGACTTCGTCACCGCTGCCGGGCTGCGCCCGCTGCAGGTCGGCGGCCTGCACCACGCCCGGGAGCTGGAAGGCTTCCAGCTGCTCATGATGGCCATGCAGGCCAACCCTGCCTACGACAACTTCAACTGGGGCACGGGCCTGAAGGTCCTCGGCTAGACCCGGCCCCCCGCTGTCCCGCCGCGCCCAGCTTTAGCCGCGTGCCGCCGTCGTTCACCGGCGTGTCCGACGGCGGCACGCACCTTGACCCTCGAAAGCCGGGCCGGGCGGGACAGCAGTTCCGCTTCCACCCGCATCAATCCCCGAAGGAACCATGCCGATCTTCCCCCAGAACCCGAACCCCGCCCACCTGCGCCAGCGGAAGGCCGACGAGCTGCTGGCCGCCGGGACCGCGATGGGCGCCGTCGAACTGCTGGTCCATGACGTGGACGCAATGCTGAAGTACTACACCGAAGCGATCACCCTGGAGGTCCTGCAGCACAGCGGCAGCACCGCCGTGCTGGGCAGGCACGGGAAGACGGCCATGACCCTCAAGCAGGTCAAGGACCTGCCGCCGGCCAAGCCCGGACAGGCCGGCCTGTTCCACACCGCCATTCTGTTCGAAGACGCCGCGGCGCTGGCCGCCGCCGTGGCGCATGCGGCCACCAAGGCACCGCATTCCTTCACCGGCAGCGCCGACCACCTGTACAGCGAGGCCTTCTACTTCGACGATCCGGAGGGCAACGGCGTCGAGCTCTACACCGACCGGCCGCGGGAGACCTGGCGGCACGAGGACAACGGCCTGCTCAGCGTCGCCACGAACTTCCTGGACCCGAATGCCTACCTTCAGAATAATCTGACCCAGGAAAACCTGGCCAGGCCCACGGCGCGGGACGCCAAGCTGGGCCACGTGCACCTGCAGATCGGTGATATCGAGCACGCGCGCGCCTTCTACGTGGACACCCTGGGCTTCGGGCTGATGTCCGACGTCGGCTCCGCCCTGTTCATCTCCGCCGGCGGCTACCACCACCACATCGGCCTCAATGTCTGGAACAGTGCCGGTGCCGGTCCGCGTGCCGCAGCACTGGGCCTGGGCCAGGTGAACATCGACGTCCCCACGCTCGACGACGTCGCCGCGCTGGAGTCCCGCCTGAAGGGCCACGGGATCGCCACCCGGCATGACGGCGCCACCCTGCGCTTCGACGATCCGTGGAAGACGCTGATCCAGGTCAGCGCCGCCGCCTAGGAGACTGCTGAACAAGGGGCGATTTGAAGGGCTGGTGAGGGCGAATTGACGCTCGAACCAGCCCTTCGGCGTTTCTGGGTATGAAGGAGC